>JANXYB010000088.1 GCA_025350325.1 Acidobacteriaceae bacterium | reverse complement strand
ACGCTTTGAAGGCGATCCTGGTTCTGGCAAATAATAGCCTTCGCCCTGCCAGATGCTGTTTCAGAACACCTCGTGCTCCAAGGACAATCCTGTTCCCGGTCTATAAATCCACGAAGCGACCACAAAGAACGACGCCCTTCTATACGCCCCCTCAGAACAGTGACAACTGTTTGCTCGACGGTACGGGCGCTTCATTGAGATGCAACCTCGCAAAAGCCAACCATAGAGTTGACTGAAGAAAGCAGAAGATGCAGTTTAGCCGGAAAGAAGCACGCTATGAATACCAGCAATCATCAAAGGTCGTCAATATCGTTCTTGGCATTGGGATTATTGAGTTTTGCATGGCTGATGGGAGCAAACGCTGCCTCAGCTATCGCTCAAAGCCATCCACTGCACTCAAATGACAAGGCTCCAACGATCAAGGCCGCCGACATTGTTCGCGACCCGTCCGACCTACCCCCGCCGGTTGGGGACCGCGCACCTGCCGTGGTGAAGGTGACTCTCACATCTAAGGAATTAGTCGGCGCATTGGATCCGGCAAGCGGCACGACCTACCGCTATTGGACCTTCGATGGCAAGGTACCTGCACCATTCATTCGGGTGCGGCAGGGTGACACGATTGAAGTGACACTCGTGAACCCTAAAGACAGCACGATGGTCCATTCGCTCGACTTTCACGCGGCAATCGGGACGGGCGGAGGAGCCGCTCTGACGCAGGTTCCGCCGGGCCAGTCGAAGACCTTTACGTTCGTGGCCACGACCCCAGGGCTATTTGTTTACCACTGCGGCAGTCCCATGATCGCGCAACACATCGCCAATGGCATGTATGGGCTGATCCTAGTCGAGCCTCCCGGCGGACTGCCGCATGTCGATCACGAATACTACCTCATGCAGGGCGAGATCTACACGACAGCTCCAAAGGGCAAATCCGGCCTACAGCAATTCAGCGCGGAAAATCTCATGGCGGAAAATGCACAGTACTACGTCTTCAACGGTGCTGTGGATGCAATTACAAAGGAATATCCGCTTCAGGCTAACGAAGGCGAGACAGTGCGGATCTATTTCGGCAACGCTGGGCCGAACGCAACCGCGTCAGAACACATGGTAGGTGAGATTTTCACACGCTTTTACCAGCTCGGTTCACTGTCCTCGCCGCCGCTTGCGGGAATCCAGACCGCTACTGTCCCTCCGGGAGGTGCAGCGATCTTCGAAGTCAAGGCCAGCAATGCTGGGCAATTCACACTCATGGATCACGCAATCTCTCGGATGGAAAAGGGCAACATGGCCATTCTTCAGGTGAAAGGCCAGGAGAATACCGCGCTGATGCATGCGGGACCGGCCTCGCCCAGCAATGGCGAGCAGGAGATCAGCGGTGTCACTGCATCTGACGTGGACGAGGTGGATCACATCAAGCCGTCCTCCGCCGCTCTCTCCGTTCCCGAATCGGCCATGAACATGCCCGGCATGAACGGCATGCCTACGGCGGCAAGTGCGCCGCCACCCTTCAGCCTCAAGTCTGTTGGAGGACTTTTGGGGTGTCTTGTGGAAGAGAACGACGGCAAAGTCATGCTGAAGCTATGGCACTCGCAGAAGGTCTACCGGATGGAAGCACAGCCCTTCCTGTTTTCGCAGAATGCCGGCCGGTTCGTTCATGTAACAGGACATTTCGGAAGTGTGGTGGAAGTCGAGGATCCTAACGTACCGAGCTACGTCGTCGATACTGTGGACGCGATCATGCCCGATTGTTCTCCGAAGGTCACGTTTGCCGATATCAGGAAGGCGCTCGAGCCTCCGGTAGGACCAATTGGCGGAGAAGTGGGTATGGGCTCGATGTCATTCATTCCCGCCACCATCACGATTAATGCCGGAGAACAGGTGGTCTGGAAGAACACCTCTACGTACTACCACAATGTGGTCGACGATCCGGGAAGAGCCATCAACCGCGTGGACGTGAGTTTTCCGTCGGGCACCAGTGCCTTTGGGTCGGCCTTGCTGCAACCAGGTGGAACCTTCTATCACACCTTCGATAAGCCTGGAACGTATCACTACGTTTGCGTTGTGCACGAGACCGGTGGGATGAGGGGGACGGTAATTGTCCGGCCAGGTCCGTTGCTTGCGTCAAGTAAGAAATGAAGGCGATCGGTCTCATCGAGCCTCTGTGCAAAATGGCACAGCGATTGATGAGACCGAAACCGCACGGTCCTTCGTATCTTTTTGCAGTCATCAGATCAGATGGCGTTGAACGGCATGCGTCACCGCCTCAAGCCGATTATGAGTTCTGAGCTTCTTATTGATGTGGTGGAGA
This sequence comes from Acidobacteriaceae bacterium, assembly GCA_025350325.1. Lineage (GTDB taxonomy): Bacteria > Acidobacteriota > Terriglobia > Terriglobales > Acidobacteriaceae > Telmatobacter. The sequence continues at coordinate 6,330 of JANXYB010000088.1, read as the reverse complement.
TGATTGCGCAGTGTTTGTGGACTGATGCCGAGCGCCTTGGCAATACGTGGAGCATCCTTTCCTGCTGCAAACATCCGTAAGATCTCCAACTCGTGAGAAGACAGAGGAGTGATGGGTGCCGCTCCATTTGGGGAGTCTTCCATCGCGCACACTTCCCGGGAGACGGCGATCATCTTGCGGAATGTCTCCTCGCGGCTCTTTTGAACGCTGATATCCCGCGCCAGGTGGACGATTAGGGTTTTCTGCGTTCTACGGTTCAGGAAGGGGACGGTCGAGATATTCACCCACTTTCGTTCTCCGTCGCGCGTCGTCACGTTCAAATCGAAGTTCGGCATGGCCTTGGGCTTCAGCGTGCATTGCAGCTCCACGCAGCGGTCAAGACAGACCTGCGTTCCCAATGCTCCGACGCCATGGAGAAGTTCCGAGCAGGTCTTGCTGAGGACTTCTTCTTCGGAGTAGCCAAAGAGTTCATGGGCAGCCTGATTCCAATAGCAAATCTCGCCTGACTCGCGAACCACAAACACACTGTCAGAGGCTCCCGCAAGGAAAGCAAATAATTCGGCTTCCAGCATCTATGCACCCCCGGGGGAAGAGATTTCTATCTTCCCTCCTTACCTGAGAATCACCTTTTTTCGCAAAATCTGCAGTGACTTTTGTCATACTGTCAGTTGCAACCGATTGTCAGATCGGCATATAGACAATCGGATCGTACTCTGCACAATGGTATATGGGATCCCCCGAGCGAGTCTCAGGCCACTGCACCGTCTTGCGGCTGAAGCCTCGCAAAGGCCGTTTTGCACTTGTGCGGCGGCGGGGCTCCCAAAGACGCCCCTAGTGATCCAGGGTTCGTTCTATTGCGGTAACGATCTTCTCCACGGATACCGTGCAAAAGTGTTCCAACTCCGCTGCCGCAGGAAGCAGAGGAACATCGGGCGCGGTGACTCGCAGAATAGGAGCATCCAGGCAGTCGAACGCCTGTTCGGCGATCACGGCGGCTACTTCGGCGCCGATCCCGAGGGTGCGGTTATCCTCGTGCACAACCACGGCACGATTGGTCTTCGCAACTGATTCGAGAAAAGTATCAGTATCAAGCGGGGAGAGGGTTCGCAGGTCAATGACCTCGATTTCGGCTCCGTGCTTCTTCTTTACTTCCTCGGCGGCCTGCAGCGTCAGTTGCAACGTGTACCCATAAGAGATTGCGGTCAGATCCGTCCCCTTGCGGCGGACCGCGGCTTTCAGAAGGGGTACCGTGTAATCCTCTTGCGGCACTTCTTCCTTAATCGACCGATACAGCTTTTTGTGCTCGAAGAACATGATCGGGTCGTCGTTGCGGATGGCCGCTTTGAGCAAACCCTTTGCGTCATACGGGGTAGAAGGAGCCACAACAACCAATCCTGGGCAATGAATGAACCAGCTCGTGTTGCTTTGCGAGTGATAAAGCCCGCCGCCTACGCCTCCGCCGTAGCAGACGCGAACCGTGATGGGGCAGGTCTGAGTGCCTGCGCTGCGATAGCGCAACTTCGCAGCTTGTTGAGTGATGGCATCTATCCCCGGCGTGATGAAATCGACAAACTGGATCTCCGGTACCGGCCGCATTCCCGCCATTGCCGCGCCGATCGAGGAACTGATGATCACACCTTCAGCAAGCGGCGAGTCGATGACTCTCTCATTACCGAACTTCTCAAGAAGGCCTTTCGTAGCCTTGAAGGCGCCACCCATCTTGGCAACGTCTTCGCCGATCACAAACACATTTGGATCGCGTTCCATCTCTTCGTGAAGCGCGGCATTGATGGCGTCGATGTACGTCATTACCGCCATGACGACCCCCTTTGAGACCGCGGGCTCCATACCTTACGCTTCAGCTCTCGCTCCCGGATGCTGAAGGAGTAGACATGATCGAGCGCCTCATCCGCTTTCGGTTTGGGGGAATTCTCCGCGAATGCGATGGCCTCGTCGATCTCACGATTGATCTCTGCAGTCAGTTCCTTCTTCCATTGATCCGACCAGAGGTTTCGTGCTGTGAGGTAATGCTCCATCGCTGGAATGGGATCGCGCGATTTCCAGTACTCAACCTCGGCCGGATCACGATACTTGGCGGGATCAATCTCAGAATGACCATACCAGCGGTAGGTCTTGCATTCGAGCAGTGTCGCTCCGCCGCCCGAGCGCGCCCGATCGATGGCTTCGCGCATCGCGGTGTACACGGCCACGACATCGTTTCCATCGACCGTGACGCCCGGAATCCCGTAGCCCGCAGCTTTCGAACTCAAGTCCTCGACCGCTGATTGCAGCGATACCGGGACAGATTCTGCGTAGCCGTTATTCTCGATTACGAAGATGATGGGCAGCTTGTGTACCGCAGCGAAGTTCACCGCCTCGTGCCAAAAGCCAAGACTAGTGGCGCCTTCGCCGGTGAGCGCCACCACAACGTTCGGCTTTCTCTGCATCTTGTAGGCCAGGGCGATTCCCGTACCAATATTCTGTTGGGCCGCAATCGTCGACGACGGCGTAATGACATTCAATGGCGCATACCCGCAATGGGCCGGGGCCGAGCGCCCCTGATCCGGGCTTGTCTCCCTCCCATAAATATGTGCAAACAACAACGTCAGCGGCGTGCCCTTCATGATGTTCGTAACAAAGTTGCGATGTGAGGGTGCAACCGTGTCTTCGGGCAGCAGATCGATCGTGGTGCCGACTTCAGTCGCTTCCTGACCTACGGCAGCAAAGTAGTTGCCCGCGAACCTCCCTTGGCGGTAAAGAACCCGGATCCGCTCCTCAACTATTCGGCACTTGAGCATGTAGGTATAAAGACGACGAAGCACCTCGGGATCAAGCTGTTGGGAGCCTTCGCGGGGGAGAGTTTCCGTATATTGGGCGGCAGTCGCCATTTTCTGCTCCAAGGGCTACATCCAGCCTTTCGGCGTTAGATGCCCCTCACACTTTCATGTTTACTCCGCGCGTGACGACAAACAATGAGCCGTGCGTACTCCGCGCCACAACAGAAGTACCATCCGCTGTAAGCGACTGATGCGTCACAATGTTCGTGTGCTACGCAGAACAGCAAATGCGGACTGTTGCAATTCGATAGGGCTTTGATGTGCGCAGTAGAATGAGATCTCCGTTCCTGTTCGAAAGCGCACTTCTCCGAAACCGATCGATCCCAAAGTTCCCGAGTTTCCACTTTGCTATGAGGATCTCCTATGCCGATTGAAGTCACGATGCCCCAGATGGGTGAGTCGATTTTTGAAGGCACGATCACGCGCTGGCTCAAAAAACCTGGAGATGCGATTGAAAAGGACGAGCCGCTTTTTGAAATCTCCACAGACAAAGTGGACGCTGAGATCCCGTCCCCTGTCTCTGGTATCGTTCGCGAGACTCGGTTTCCTGAAGGCGCCACTATCCAGGTGAATACTGTGGTCGCGGTGATCGTAGATGCAGCCGAAGCCGCTGGCGCTCCACCGGCCGCCGCTCAGCCAGCAGCCGGGCTTCAACCCGGCGCCGAAAGCGCGGCTCGCGCACCAGTAGGCGAAGAAGCTCCTACCCAAACGAAGGATGTGCCTGCTCCAGCCGAAGAAGCGGGCGCGAGTCATGTTCGCTATTCACCATTAGTCCGGCGGATGGCCAAAGATAACAATATCGATCTGGATCAGATCGAGGGGACTGGGACTGAAGGACGCGTGACTAAAGAGGACGTTCTTCGCTATCTCGAACAGCGGGAGGCCGCAAGCGCTCAACCAACTGTTTCGGCAGTTCAGGAAACGCCAACTCCTGCCCCTGAACCCAGAGCACCGGCTGCAAAAGCAGCCACTGTTGCCGCCGCTCCGCCGGCAGCGAGCGCTCCTCCTCCCGCACCTCTCTCCGGCGAGGTGGTGCCGCTCACAAAAATGCGCGCGATCATTGCTCAGCGCATGGCCGCAAGCGCGCAGACTGCTCCGCATGTGCACACCGTCTTCAGGGTAGACATGACCCGCATCGTCCAGTTGCGTGAACGCGAGAAGGCGAATTTCGAGCAGCGCAATGGCGTCAAGCTCACTTACATGCCGTTCGTTGCAGTCGCCGCTGTCCTGACATTGCGGAAGTTCCCCATCGTCAACGCATCGCTCGAGAGAGATTCTATTCGGTATCACCAGAACATCAATCTCGGCATCGCGGTGGCACTCGAGTGGGGATTGATCGTGCCCGTGATCAAACAAGCCGAAGAACGCAATTTTCTTGGCATAGCGCGGTCTATCGTCGACCTAGCCGAACGGGCTCGCGGAAAGCGGCTCAAGCCTGATGAGATTTCAGGATCCACTTTCACGCTCACCAATTCCGGCGTCTTCGGCGAGGAGTTTGGAACTCCGATCATTAACCAGCCCGATTCGGCCATCCTGGCGATTGGCGGGCTCAGGAAGGACCCGGCTGTCCTCACCGACGAAAGCGGCAACGACTCGATTGCGATCCGCTCGATTCAGCACTTCTGCCTTGGCTTCGACCATCGCATTATCGATGGCGCCGATGCGGGCAGGTTCATGAACGAGTTCAAGAAGACACTGGAAAACTGGAATCAGGAGATAGGTTAAGTGAGTCTCGGACGCGCGGCGGCGAACTGGAGTTTTCAGATCGTGCCAGACGACTCCACAGACACGGGGAATTGAACATGGCAGATAAATCAGTTCGGTTGAATATCAAGCGGCAGAACAGTTCGGAGTCGCAGCCTTACTGGGAAGAATTTGAGCTGCAGTGGCGACCAGGTATGAATGTCATCATCGCTCTCATGGACATCGCCTTCAATCCAGTCAATCTCCAAGGCAAACAGATCGCTCCAATTGTCTACGACTCGAATTGTTTGGAAGAAGCTTGTGGTTCCTGTGCGATGCTCATCAACGGCCAAGCGGCGATGGCGTGCTCATCTCTCATTGACAAACTGGACCAGCCAATTTATCTGGAGCCGCTCTCGCGGTTCCCGGTCGTGCGGGACCTATCCGTCGACCGCAGCGTCTTGTTCGAAGATCTTAAGCGTGTCTACGGGTGGGTTCCGATCGACGGAACCTACGCACTGGGCCCAGGTCCCCGCATCGATCCGACCGTACAGGAGCTGGCATACCCGCTATCCCGCTGTATGTCCTGCTGCCTGTGCATGGAGGTCTGCCCACAATTTAACGAGTCAACTGATTTTGTGGGGGCCGCAACCATCAACCAGGTGCGCCTCTTCAATATGCATCCTACGGGAGCTCATCTGCGGCATCAGCGTCTCGATGCAATGATGGGCGAAGGCGGAATTCATGAGTGCAGCTACGCAGGAAACTGCGTCCAGATTTGCCCCAAGAACATCCCGTTGACAACGTCGATCTCCATCGTCAACGGTCAGGTAATAAGGCAGGCAATCAGCGATTTGTTGCAGAAGCCTGAACTCACGAGTGCGAACCAGAAGCCGGGACATCGCTGAGAGCCGGTCAGCTTCCCTTTGGAGATCGGATACACACACGGCTTCAACGGTCTGTGCATGCTGTACCCCGGTTTGGCTCAGCTTGCGGTTGCGGTCTCCGGCCAGGCAATCGTAAGTAAAAATGCACTTTCTTCGAGTGCTTCCACGTCATGCTCGAGGCACCGCTCCAGCGTCAGAAGATCACCCTGCTTGAGATCCTCCATCCGGTCCGCGGGAAGGTGCACCCGGATCTTGCCCTGCAGCAACTGAATCGAAATCGGTCCTTCCGCGCGGTGGTGGCTCATGTAGCTTCCCGGCTTCATCCGCACCAGCACGATACGGAACTCCTCGTACTTGACGAGGGTTTCGGAGCTTCGGCCGGATTCGCGCTGCCAGGATGGGGCTTTCTTCAGTTTTTCAAGTTCATCGCTGACGTTACGCCGGATCACTTGATCCGCGAGTTCCGGAAGTCGGGTCATGCTTGCCTGTTTGCTCGTCATACCATGTGCTCCTTTTGCTTCTGGCTTATTCGTCATTACGCTGCCGTGCGCGATGACCGACTTTAGAGCCTATGCCATTTGTCTAGAGGGGGAAATGGTCCGGATGTCATTCGTACGGGACGCTTGTACCAGCGATTGGCTTGTATCGCGGCTAAGCCCCTCTACTGCAAGCAGAGACAAGATGTCGGCTCTTTGGGATTGAGTGAGTGCTCAAGAAACTCTCTCAACGCCACCGCGTTGTTTTGCTCTTTGTCATGAGAGCTGTAAAGCAGCGTCACTGTGCCCTTGTGCGCGGCCTCCAGGATTGGAGACAACGCATCCTGATGATGCTTCAGCTCTGCGAAGTACCGCCTTCGGAATTCATTCCAACGCTCCGGATCGTGATGGAACCATTCACGCAGCTCCCGGCTTGGCGCAACCTCT
>JANXYB010000068.1 GCA_025350325.1 Acidobacteriaceae bacterium | reverse complement strand
TACCGTTCTCCGTGAACAGCGCAGACCCGATGATGGCACGCTTTGCGCCTGCTTCAAGTAGTTGCCGAACGCGATCGGCAGACCGGATGCCTCCGCCAACCTGGCAAGGGATTTGCTTTGCGATCTGGGCTACCAGAGTGGCGTTGTCACCCTGGCGCATCGCAGCGTCGAGGTCGATCAACTGTACGAGTGGGAATCGTGAAAACTTCTCAATCCAATATTCAAAGTCGTCGAATGCCAGGCGCAGCTTTTCTCCCTGTACAAGCTGAACGATGCGCCCACCCAACAAATCGATAGATGGAATCAGCATGGCAGCCTCACAGAAACGCCTTCGCGCGCCAACTGCTCTTTGAGAGCGCGGGCGCTCGACACACCGAAGTGAAAGATGCTCGCAGCCAATGCAGCGTCTGCTTTGCCGCGGTCGAACACGTCGGTGAAGTGGCCTACATTTCCCGCTCCGCCGGATGCAATGACGGGGATGCGAACGGCCTGACTCACGGCCGCAGTGAGTTCGCAATCGAAGCCGGCACGGGTTCCATCAGAGTCCATGGACGTGAGCAGGATCTCTCCGGCGCCGCGGGCTTCGGCTTCGAGCGCCCACTCAACAACGCGACGGCCGGCGGGTTTGCGTCCACCCTGCACGAATACCTGCGCATCGCCAGTAGGATCGGCAGCGTCTGGGTCGCGCCGCGCATCGATGGCGACAATAACGGCTTGCGCACCAAAGCTTCGGCCAATCGCATCGATGAGCGTGGGGTCGGCCAGTGCTGCGGAATTGATGCTGACTTTATCCGCACCGGCATCGAAGACATCGGCGGCATCATCTGCGGAACGAATGCCGCCGCCCACCGCGAAGGGAATGAATAGCTCGCGTGCGGTACGACGTACAGTCTCGAGCAAGGTCTTTCGTCCTTCAAGCGTGGCGGTGATATCAAGGAGCACGATTTCATCTGCACCCTCGCGGGCGTGGCGTGCGGCAAGGGCTGCGGGATCACCGGCATCGACGAGGTCGACAAACTGCACGCCCTTGACTACGCGGCCCGCGTGGACGTCCAGGCAGGCGATAATCCGCTTCGTGATCATGCAAACTCCATAAAATTGCGCAAGATTTTGAGGCCGGTGGTACTAGATTTTTCGGGATGAAACTGAACGCCCATAACGTTGCCTCGTTCGACAGCAGAGGCGAACGGCTCGATGTAATGCGTCGTGGCGGCTGTATCAGCAGTGACGGGCGCTCTATAAGAATGTGTGAAGTAAACGTGCTCCCCGACCTCAACGCCTGCGAGCAGACGCGACGATTTTCGAGCGTCGAGAGAGTTCCAGCCGACATGCGGAACTTTTTCGCCGCACTCTGGGAACCGTGTGATTGGCTCGGGAAAAAAGCCGAGGCCGGGTTGGTCGGGCGCCTCAGTTGAGCCGGAATACAGCCATTGCATGCCCACACAAATTCCAAGAAACGGAACGCCGCGCGTGATGGCGGCACGGATGGCTACAGTGAGCCCAGTGCTATCTAGACGCCTCGTTGCGGAAAAATGACCGACGCCTGGCAGCACGATGCGTTCAGCAGAATCGACGAGAGAAAGCTCGGAGTCAGTGACCTCAACATCAGCGCCAACATAACGCAGCGCCTTAACCACAGATGTAAGGTTCCCGGCCTTGTAATCGATTACCGTGACGCGCATTAGAGAAGCCCCTTAGTGCTGGGCAGCATGTCGCCAAGCTGCTTGTCGCGTGAGCATGCCACGCGGAGGGCGCGAGCAAAGGCTTTAAAGATAGCCTCGATCTTGTGATGATTGGAACGCCCATACATAGTCTTGACATGAATATTGGCGCGCGCACCGCGGGCAAAACCTTCGAAAAAATCCGCGACGAGTTCTGTTTGCAGATCCCCGACCAACCGCGTGCGCACCTTTGTATCCACAGCGAACGCGGCTCGTCCGCTGAGATCTACGGCAGCGATTGCCAGAGTCTCATCCATCGGCATCAGAAAATAGCCGGCACGCAGGATACCGCGTTTGTCACCGAGAGCGCGATCGAATGCTTCACCAAGCGCGATGCCGACATCTTCAACCGTGTGATGCTGGTCGACGTCAAGGTCGCCCTCGCACTTCAGGTCTAGATTGAAGGCGCCATGTCGCGTAAACAACTCAAGCATGTGGTCGAAGAAGCGTATGCCGGTGGCGATGTTGTATTGCCCGCTGCCTTCGATTTTGAGATCGATTGCAATGCGCGTTTCCGTTGTGTTCCTAGAAAAACTCGCGGCGCGTACGTCTTTGAGCGACAGCGCAGACGCCTTTTTGATAGAGGTCTTGTTTGTCTTCATTGCGAGGCTCGTCCGATCTGCAACCTGCTGACTGTGTCTTTGAGAACGCAGGCGGCTTGCTGCATCTGTTGCCGCGTGCCGACGGTGATGCGAACCCGTCCGTCGCAGCCGGGATCACTGGAGCGATCGCGCACCAGGACGCCGCCAACGCTCATGAGACGGACGAACTCTCCGTGCTGAGGACCTATATCGACGAGAATGAAATTCGCGCGGCTTGGCCAACGGCGTATTTCCGCACTGTCGAGGACTAGCTCAAACTCGCTGCGTGCCGCGAGCACTTCCGACACGTACCAGTCGAGATAAGCCGCATCATTAAGGGCCGATGGCAGGCACGCGAGCGCCAGCGAATTCACACTGTAGGGAGACAGCACGCGACGAATCCAGCGCATCGACTCGGCTGGGCCAACGAGCACGCCAATGCGCAGCCCGGCAAGACCATAGGCTTTTGAAAATGTGCGCGCCATGATGAGATTGGGAATGATATCGATTAGATCGACAATGGTCTCGCCGTGAAAATGGAAGTAGGCCTCGTCTACAAGAACGACGGCTTGCGGCGCGCGGCGCGCTAATTCAATGATCTGTTCGCGGGAGGCGATAGACCCAGACGGACTATTTGGATTGGCGATTGCAATGATCTTGGTACGCGGTGTGAGAGCCGAGAGGAGACGCTCAAACGGAAATCGTAGATCGTCGTCAGCCTGCACCGCGATCGTGTTCGCATCAGTAGTAGAGGCATAGATCTCATACATTGTGTATGTCGGGACAGGCAACAAAAGCTCGTCACCGGATTCGAGAAACGTCTCGAACAGAACGTGAATGGCCTCATCTACGCCATTGGTGAGGGCCACTTGTTGCGGAGCCAGGCCGAGGTGAGCCGCTACGATTTCTTCAACAGGGCCGCGCTCGGGATAACGTGTGAGATCGCCGGTCGAAATACTTCCTAGTACTTCGCGGACCTTGGGTGAACAGGCGAGCGTGTTCTCATTGAAGTCGAGCCGCAGCGCATCTCGATTGTCGAGGGGCGGATGATACTCCTTCATTGTTTGCACGCGGGAACGCGGCGCGGGCTTGACAGTTGTGTGAGGTTCAGCCACGAGACCTCCCTTTTCGGAGGCGGCTGCGAATGGATTCGGCATGCGCATTGAGGCCCTCGGCATCGGCGACCAAAACCGCGTGCGGACCGAGTGCTCGCAAGCCTTGCTGAGAATATTCCTGCACGGTGATTAGCTTAACGAAGTCGTTGACGCTAAGGCCGCCGCGGACGCGCGCCATACCCCCCGTCGGCAAAGTGTGATTGGGTCCGGAGATGTAGTCGCCCATCGCCTGTGCTGACCAGCGACCTACGAAGACTGAGCCGGCATTTTTAACCCATTCAATATCCGTAGCTGCATCTACGGTGAGATGTTCCGGAGCGAGGCGGTTGGTAATATCTCGCGCTTCTTCGATGGTGGCGGCGAGGATGACAAGGCCATTGCGATCAAGTGCCTGTCGCGCTATTGGATTATTGCGGCTGCGCTGTTTCGCTTCTGCGATCACATTTTTGGCGAGGTCGCTGCGGGTGGTAACAAAAATTGCAAGTGCCTCGGGATCATGTTCAGCCTGGGCGACTAAGTCGCAGGCAATTCCTGCGGCGTTTCCCTTTTCAGAGGTAACAACGATTTCAGTAGGACCGGCAAGCATATCAATCGCGCAATCGAAGGCTACGAGGCGTTTAGCGGCTGTTACGTAGAGATTGCCGGGGCCGACGATTTTGTCGACACGCTCAATCGAAGGGCTACCGTAGGCGAGCGCTGCAATTGCGTGCGCGCCGCCCACTCGATAAAATTCCGTGATGCCCAGCAGGTGAGCAGCCGCGATCGTTGCCGGTGCAGGCTTGGGCGAGACGACAACGATGCGCTCAACCTCGGCGACCTGTGCGGGAATCGCGGTCATCAATAGCGTAGAAGGTAATGGATGACGCCCGCTTGGCACATAGCAGCCCACTGAATTAAGCGGACGAACGACCTGACCTGTAGTCAAACCGGGAACCGGTGAGTTGCTGAAGGACTTGGGCAACTGTTGCTCAGCAAAGGCGCGCATTTGCCGAGCGGCAATTGTCAGAGCCTCTTGAAGAGAAGGATCGATGGCATCCCATGCGGAGGACATCTCTGCAGCAGTGATACGAAGCAGCGAAGCATCGACAAGGCCATCGAACTTGGCGGCGTAACCCAACAAGGCGCGGTCGCCTTGACGACGCACGTCGGACACGATGCGCCTGACGGCCGGCAGCACGGCATCTAGCGCAGCACCGCCACGCTGCTCCAGAGCGGCGAGCGCGGCTTCTGTTTCCCTTGCTCCCCGTCCTTTGGTTCGAATCAGCTTCATCATTCGACTCGCATGATTGTGTCTACAGCACGACTTTGTTGAGCGGGTATTCGACAATGCCGGTCGCTTTTGCCGCTTTCAGTTTGGGGATCACATCGCGCGCCACACGTTCCTCAACGATGGTGTTGACCGCGACCCATTCGGAATTGCTAAGATGCGAAATCGTAGGCGAGTTGATTGCGGGCAGTACAGCGAGAACGGCGTCGAGGTCTTCGCACTTGACGTTGAGCATCAGACCCACCTGCGACTGTGCGTCGATGGCGCCACGCAGCATGAGTGCAATCTGATCGATCTTCTCCCGCTTCCACGCGTCGGCGAGCGCAGTTTTACCGGCGATGAGGCGAGTTTCGCTCTCCATAACTGTGTCGATAATTTTAAGGTGGTTGGCTTTGAGCGAACTGCCTGTCTCGGTGACCTCTACAATGGCGTCGGCAAGCGTTGGCGGCTTGACTTCAGTCGCACCCCAACTAAATTCCACTTTAACGCCGACGCTCTTGGCTGCGAAATAGCGCTTGGTAACTTCAACGAGTTCGGTGGCAATGATTTTGCCTTCGAGATCTTCCGCCTTTTCGTAGCCGCTGCTCTCAGGGACGGCGAGCACCCATCGCACCTTGCGCCGACTCTGCTTCGCATAGGTGAGAGAGGTAACGCTAGTCACGTCGAGGCCGCTCTCGACAACCCAGTCAATGCCCGTGAGTCCTGCGTCGAGTACGCCATGGTCTACGTAGCGCGCCATCTCCTGTGCGCGAATGAGCATGCACTCGATTTCGCTGTCGTCGATAGAAGGAAAGTAGGAACGCCCGTCGGCGTAAATGTTCCAGCCGGCGCGCTTGAAGAGAGCAATGGTAGCATCCTGCAGACTGCCCTTGGGAAGGCCAAGACGAAGTTTGTTAGCCACGGGTCGCCTCCGCTGATTCTGCAGTTTTATCGAGCGCAAGCGGTCTCGTAAAACAACTCACCGTGCCCTCGTGGCAGACCAGGCCGTCGCCTTCTACAGCTACACGAAACAGCAGCGTATCCTGATCGCAGTCAGTTGCAGCAGAAATGATGCGCAGCCGGTTGCCGCTGGTTTCGCCCTTCATCCATAGCTTCTGGCGCGTGCGGCTCCAAAATGTAACGAAGCCGGTTTCTATCGTCTTCGCGTAGCTCTCGGGATTGAGAAAACCTAGCATCAAAACTTCCCCTGTCCGCGCGTCCTGCACAATGCCGGGGGTCAGGCCATCCATTTTGTTAAAGTCGATATTTATCTCGTTGCTCATTGTCTTTCCTGGCTCTCATTTGAATTGTTGAATTGAATGCAAAAAGCCCACCGGCTAGGTGCCGGCGGGCTTTGGTAGTTCCTGATCTCTCTGGCCGTTTACGTCAGGCCATGGCAGTCCGCCGACATGGATGTTCCATGAGCATGATGGCTATGATGGCGGTGGCTCTGCATCTATTAACGAAGTTAAGGCAGACGCGCCGCGCTGTCAACCGCGATCTTTGCGAAGGCTTCAGCTAGAGTCCGATTCTTCCATCACTTTTGATCCGATTGCGCCTGCTGCGGCCGTACCGGTGCGGGATTGCGGAGTACGTCAACCAATCTCTGGTAAAGCCGATTGCGCTGATCGAAGCGCTCGGATGCCCTGGTGATATAGCGCACTAGAACGTCGGTGCCGGAACCCGTGGGCCGAAGATTTTCAACCGGCATGGCGCTGAATTTGCTCAGGCTGCCCACGTGGGCGCCGCGCTTCCATTCCTGCTCGGCAAGGCTGGCATTTTTGTTTGTCTCTTCGAGCACGACATTGTGAATTTGTTCGACGAGGTTGTGAATGTCGTCGCTTGCCGGCAGGCTCAGGGAAATCTCATCCCACATCCACTGACCGGTGGTGGAGAAGTTGAAATATTGACCGCGAATCGCGAAGCCATTTAAGAATGTAATGCGACGGCCGGTGGGAAGGCCCTTATCGGCGAGAGTGCCGGTCTCGAGCAGTGTAGTACTGAACAAGCGAACATCCGTAACTTCTCCGCCCACCCCGTTGATCTCAACCCAGTCGCCGACGTGAAGACCATTTTTGCCGATGAGTACAAACCATCCGAGAAAAGCGATGATGAAGTCCTGCAGGGCAATCGTGAGTGCGGCGGTAGCGAGGCCAAGGATTGTGGGCGTCTCTTTAGGCGTACCGAATACGACCAGCAAAATCAGCAAAAGACCCACAATCTGCACAACCAATTCAAGAACGCTGCGCAGGGTTTGCGATTTGCCGCCGTCGAGAGAGTGGCGCGACATGACATGGCGAATCAGCCCATCAAAGAGCACCATACAGATCGCTATGATCACAATCAGCACCAGCGATTGCAAAATCAGATGCAACGCGATGCGATGCTGCAAAAGCACCTGGGCCGACCATTTGCTGTATACGGTAGCTAATTGCTGCTCGGTCTGGATGCGGTCGTCATAGATGCTGATCAGCTGGCGCTCGACGCTTTCATCTTTGAGAATTTCCAGTTTTGCGCTGCGATCGGTTGAGCGGACGGCAGACGAGGCCGTGACTGAATTGGCCTTTTTTTGAGCAGCAGTATGCTCCACTGTCAGTCTTTGAATGTCAGCGCGCGTCTGTTGCAAGGCCTGCTGCAACAGTTGGTACCGTTCACGCTGGCTAAACCATGCTGCTATCCGGGCCGCCATGGTGCCGTCGCGTTGCGCCGCAATTACCGCAACCTGGCCGCCGGATTGCGCCTGTTTGTCATACTGCCGCATCGATGCTTCGTGGGCCATAAGTTCCGCTTGAATCTGGGCGGTCTGGTCGCCGGATACGCTATCAAAATCGTGTTGAGCATCAGCCAGTTGATCGGAATCAAGCCCTAATTGCGCCTTTGCTACATCGAGATCGGAATTGTCTACAGGGGCAGGAGAGCCATTGTTAGATTGATTGCTCGGGGAATTCAATTGCGCCGTGATGCTCTGCACTTGCGCCTGGTCTTGCTTGATAAATTGTTGAATTTGCGCGATCTTTTGGGAGAGCGCAAGAGCGTCGCCCGTGAGTTTGATGTGTTGCGCCTGCAGCGTAGCCTGGCGCAGCGCGGAGGCAAAGGCCTGATCGACTTCATGATCGGCGAGGCGCTCGGCATCACGCGCGAACTCATTTTCTTCTGCCGTAACCGCCAGAGGAGCAAGCGCTTGGGCTGTCTGCCAGGGCTTCAGATCGACGATGGTTTTCTTAACCCCATCAGAGGTCACAGGTCCCCTGCGGATGAGGAATGACAGGCTGCCCATCACATCGCGCGTCGTGTAGGAATAGACCAGGCACACTGTCAGCAGCGCGAATAACGCCAGGAGCGAAACAATCCGTTTGCTGCCAAAGACCCTGCGGCGAAAAGCGCTACGCAAGTCCGGGACACTTGAAGGAACTGACATGGTTATATTGTTGCAGATATGACCGAATGCGTTTCATTCGGCCTGGTTGCAATTGACAATCGACGCTTTGCATTGCGGATTGAGGGCGACCCGTAGAGAATGGAGGCGTGCGATTAGCTTTGCAAATTTGTGCGGGCTTCCTTCTCTGCTGCATCCCGTTGATGGGCATGGCCCAGAAGCACGAGACGAGGGCTGCGCACTCCATCACAACGGTTGACGTTCCGTCAGAGAACAGGGTCGACATCAACCACTCCAGTATTGAAGAACTGATGAAGATTCCAGGGTTGACGCGCAGTTGGGCCGGTCGCATCGTGCGCTTCCGGCCCTATCATGCGAAGAACGATTTGCTCGAACGCGGCGTACTGAGCAGCCAGGTCTACGATCGCATCAAAAATTACGTAATCGCACATCGCGACCAACAGTGACGCCCTGGCTATACTTCGGCAGCAACGAGTGGCTTAGCGTCTCCGCGTCGCAGCAGTCTGCTGAGAATTACGTAGAGCACTGGAATAAAGATCAGGTTGAGCACGGTCGAAAGCAACATTCCTCCGACAATCGTAGTACCCACGGAACGGCGGCCAAGGGCACCGGCGCCCGTAGCGAAGACCAGCGGCAAAACGCCGAGAATGAATGCAAACGAAGTCATCAGGATAGGCCGCAGACGCAATTCCGCCGCCTCGATGGCAGCCTCGGCAATTGATCGGCCCTTGGCGCGCAATTGTTCGGCGAACTCAACGATAAGAATCGAGTTCTTAGCCGACAGACCAATGAGCATGACCAGCCCGATCTGGCAGTAGACATCGTTAGACAAGCCGCGCAACGCTACTAGCCCCAGTGCCCCGAGTACCGCCATCGGCACAGCTAGCAAGATGATGAACGGCAGTGCAAAGCTTTCGTATTGCGCCGAGAGCGTGAGATAGACAACCAGAAGTCCGAGGCCGAAAATGATCATCGCGCGACCGCTCGATTCAATTTCGTCCAACGTCAGCCCCGTCCATTCGTAACGCATTCCAGGCATCATTACGTTTTTGGCCAAGTCTTGCATGCCAGTGATTCCCTGGCCCGAGCTATAGCCGGGTGCGGGAGAACCATCGATCTCAACCGAGCGGAAAAGATTGTAGTGCGAAATCACGGGCGGACCCGCGCTCTCTGCCACCGTGACCAAATTGTCTAGCGGAACCATCTGGCTTGTGTCCGAGCGTACATAAAAATTGTGCAGGTCTTTAGCGGTCATGCGGAAAGGTTGATCGGCTTGAACGAACACACGGTAAGTGCGATTGTTAAAGTCAAAATCATTTACATACTGAGAGCCCATAAATACGCCCAGGGTGTTAGTGATCTGCGAAAGCGGAATGCCCAATGCCTTGGCCTTTTCGCGATTGATCGTGACCAGCACCTGCGGATCATTGGCCGAAAAAGTCGTGATCAATCCAGTAATGTCTTTGCGCGCCCGAGCCGCACCAACAATCTGGTGAGCAACGCGGTCGAGATCAGACAGTGTATTGAGGCCCGTATCCTGCAATACGAATTGAAAGCCGCCGTAGCTGCCAACTCCGCTTACAGCCGGCGGCTGAATGACCGCTACCAACCCCCCGTCGTGCGCAAACATGAGCGACTGCAGCTTGGGTGATAGGTCGGCCACAACATCCGCAGCGGTATGCCCTTTGCCCCTTCGCTGATCGGCGGGCGTGGTGGAAATAAAAATCATGCCTGCGTTGGATGCCCCGCCAGAAAAGCTAAAGCCCATGACAGAGAAGGCGCCCGCAATATCTTTATTCGAATAGATGATCGCCTGCGCGCGATCAGCGAGAGCCGTAGTGTAGGAGAGCGATGAGCCCGGCGGCGCCTGCACGATTCCGATCAAGAAACCTTGATCTTCCTGCGGGATAAAGCCGGTCGGGACCCGCTGGTAAACCCAATAAGTAGCGCCAAGGCCGACGAAGAATATTACGAGCAGCAAATAGCGCAATCGCAGAGCGGCGTGAATGGTCTTCGCATAAGTGCTCGACATCCAAGTGATACTGCGGTCGGCGCCGTGAATGAACGAAGCGAAAGCTCGGGAAAGTGGACGAATATGCAGGAAGTCGAGTTGGCGGGGACGCGCTTCTTCGCCGCGCAAAAGCAGTGCCGACAACGCAGGCGAAAGGGTCAACGCATTAAAGGCGGAGATGGCAATCGAAAACGCAATCGTCAGCGAGAATTGTCGATAGAGGATGCCCGTAGTCCCAGGAAAAAACGACACCGGAACGAACACTGCGATCAGCACCAGCGAAGTCGCGATGACAGCGCTGGTGACTTCGCCCATCGCTCTAGAGGTAGACTCGTGCGGATCCGTGTGCTCCATCGCGATGTGGCGCTGTACGTTCTCGATGACAACAATCGCGTCATCGACGACCAGTCCCGTCGCCAGGGTAATTCCAAATAGCGTAAGCGAGTTGATTGAGAATCCGAAGAGCTTGATGAAAGCGAAGGTGCCGATCAGCGACACGGGAATTGTGACAGCCGGAATAATGGTGGCGCGCCAGTCGAGCAGGAACAGAAAGATCACCACGATGACGATGAGAATGGCTTCGCCGAGAGTATAAAGCACTTCGCGGATCGAGTCGCCTACCACAGTGGTCGAGTCGAATGCGACGGCGTAATTGAGGCCAGGAGGAAAGCTCTTGGAAAGTTCTTTCAATGCAGCTTTTGCCTTGGCATCGACATCAAGGGCGTTCGCGTTTGCCAGTTGCGACACGCCAATACCTTGCGCGGAGTGGCCGTTGTACTCCAGCGACGAACTGTAATTTTCCGCTCCCACTTCGGAGTGACCAACACTCTTGAGCAATATCAGGCCATTGGCGTTGTTCTTGACGATGATGTTGTCAAATTCGGCGGGACTGGTGAGACGACCGACGACGCGCACTGGTATCTGAAATGCCTGCGTTTGGCTGGCAGGCTGCTGCCCGAGTTGGCCTGCCGGAATGTCGACGTTCTGCTCTATCAATGCGCTGACCACATCGCTGGCCGTCAAATTTTGTGCTGCCAACTTCAACGGATCAAGCCACACACGCATGGCATATTTACGTTCGCCAAAAATCTGCACATCGCCAACGCCGGGCACACGCTTGATGGCGTCTTTAACATACACATCGAGGTAATTCGAAATAAACTCGTGCGAATAGCGGTTGTCGAGAGTGTAAAAGCCCGCGCCAAACACGAAGTTGCTGTTTGCCTTACTGATGCTGATGCCGGTCGCGTTGACAGCTGAGGGCAGGCGGCCCGTCACGCTGGCCACGCGATTCTGCACATCGACGGCCGCGATATCGAGACTGTAACCAGTATTGAAAGTGGCCGTAATCGAACTCGTTCCGCTACTGGTGCTAGACGAACTGATGTACCGCATTCCTTCAACGCCGTTGATCGCTTCTTCGAGCGGAATGGTTACCGCCTTCTCGACCGTGTCAGCGTTAGCGCCTACGTAATTGCAGCTTACATTCACCTGCGGCGGGGCCAGCGTGGGATACATCGAAATCGGAAGCGTGGGGATACACACGGCACCGGCAAGAATAATCATGAGCGCGCAGACAGTCGCAAACACCGGCCGATGGATAAAAAAATCTACAAACAAAGTAAGCCCTCTTTCACTGTTTACGAGCCGGGCGTACCTTACCCAACGCCCATCATGACACCCAGTACAGATGCAACCAGCAGCGCGAACTTATGCGCCGAGCGGAGTAACCGGCATCCCATTGACCAGGAACTGTGTGCTTGAAACGATGACTTGATCACCGGGATTGAGTCCTGATGTGACGGAGTAAGTATTGCCCACCGTTTCGCCCAGCGTGACCGCAGTTTCACTTGCGATCATGTGACCATTGGCCTGCTTCAGCACATACACAAAGCTCTGGCCGCCTTGCCTGGTGACTGCAAGCACGGGGATCACCGCCATCGGCTTGGTGCTCCAGATGACGCGCGCTTTGACCATCTCGGCGTTGCGCATGATTTCTGGCGTTGCGTGCACGGATGCTTTGGCCAAAATGCCCTGCAATGTTGGATCGACCTGCGCTGAAAGGAAATCTATTTTGGTCTTTTCGAGCATCTTGCCGCCGGTGTCGGATAACTCCACCACCAGCCCTTGCTTTGCCAAAGCCGACCTCTCGGTCGGAATGTAGATGTAAGCCTCAAGGTCGCCGATTTCATCCACCGTCGTGAGCATCGTGGTGGTCGCGAGGTAGTCGCCCACGTGCACCGGAATGTCGCCAACCACACCATCAAAGGGCGCGCGCACCGTGTAGTAGCCTAATTGTCCTTCCTGCGTTTTGCGCATGGCCACCGACGATTCGTAATCCGCCTTGGAATTGTCAAAGGCTTGCTGTGCCTGATCGTAAACGTCGCGACTGGTTACGCCCGCGTCGAATAATTTCTTCTGACGTTCGGCTTCGATCGTACTGTAGTCATAGAACGATTTCTTTTGGCGCTCGGTAGCGAGTTGCGCCTGCACCGTGGCCTGCTGAGGCTCGGCATCGATTTGCATCAGCACTTGCCCAGCCTTCACATGTTCGCCCGAGCGGACCTGAATTTTGGTCAGCCGACCGCTCACTTGCGGCTGCAGCGTCGCCGACCTGCGCGACTTGATCGTCGCCATATATTCATTGCTTTGCTCCACGGGCGCGAGTGTCACCGTGGCCGTCTTTACCGGCATTGCCTGCATTCCCGCAGCCGGCGGCGCTGGCTTTTTTTCACAACCGATCGACGCTAAACCAAAAAGAAGAGCAGAAGCAAAACCAAAAATCCGTTTCAAAGAGTTACCCTCACACAATCAATCTTGCCCAAACGCGTTGAGCTGCATGTCCGGTTTGACCGGATCGTTGGCGATGCTGGGCATGGACGCACTGCCCTGCGCTGGCACTGTTTAATACGAACGAAACTTCGCCACAGTTCGCTGCCGTAGCTTGAATGAAGGCTGCGCAAATTCCTTTTATCTGACGAAACCGAAGGCCCACTCGACGCAAAATAAATCAACGTCAACTAGGGCGCTCCTCGGGTCAGGCCTTCTCTCCCTCCCATGCGAAAGGGTTGAAGTTGGTTTTTCTGTCATAAGTATCTACCCCCTCCCGACGCTTGAGCCAGCGCACCACTGCATACGTCACAGGAGTCGCAGCCACCTCAACGCCAACCTTGATTACATAGGAAGAAAGAATCATGCGTACTAACATCGCCGGTGCCTGTGTGCCGCCAAACGCGATGAGGATAATAACTGCCGTATCGACGGCTTGGCCGGTAACCGTCGAACCCACCGTACGCGTCCACAACCAGCGGCCGCGGGTGAGCAGTTTAAGCTTGGCCAGCGTGTAGCTATTGGTGAATTCACCCGCCCAGTAGGCGATCAGACTGGCCACAGCAAAACGTGGCACCAAACCGAAAACTGTGGCAAAAGCCTCCTGCCCCTTCCACTCCGGAGCGGGCGGCAGAGCTATTGCTACCTGCCCCATGGCGATCAGCAGACCCATGGCAAAAAATCCAAGCCAAATCGCCCGTCGCGAGGCGCCATAACCATAGACTTCTGTGAATATGTCACCACAAATATAGGTCAGTGGGAACAGGAACTCGGCGGCGCTCGGCCGCAGCGGCCCCAGTTGGCAAATCTTCGGCCCGACCAGGTTTGAAATCAGCAGCACCACCACAAAACCGATCGTGAACAGGTCGAGATAGCGAAAGCGGCGCATCCCTACTGAGGATAAATCACACGTGCGCGGCGATTTCGCGGGGACGGATAAGGCACAGACGGAATCTCCATAATTCAGGAAATACCTGGGGCACTAAGACTGCGGGGAAGACTCTTCTGAGACTTTTCCCATTTTGGAAGGCCTCGGGGTCTGGGGCAACCGCATGCGTTGAGTAAGAAATTTTGCCTATAAAAGAGCATCTACAAGTAGCGGCGCTTTCAGGTGTAGTGAACGAAGAAACGCCCTCTCGAGGCCCAATTCAAGTCGATACTCATTGTGAGGGGCTGATCGGATTCGAACGCGACTGTTGCAAGGCGGGCCTGATCAACTCCAGATTTATCCGGAATAAAAACGCCGCCAAATCAACCGTGAGACCAGCATTTTGACATGGCCCGTGCGAGTTGGTAGCCTTCATAAGGGCGATCCCGGCCAATTTGACCGTCATACCAGCCCTTTAGAGCGTCCCCGTCGTCTAGCCCGGCCTAGGACACCGCCCTTTCACGGCGATAACACGGGTTCAAATCCCGTCGGGGACGCCAATAAAATCAATAACTTAGACTGAAGGTAGTAGCTAGACGATAAACCTGTACGGCAATTTTACGGCAATGACGCCCCTGAGAGTGCCGTATGAACCGTTCGCAGGTTCCGACAGTCGTGAGAGCCTACCGGCAGACCCCCCCACCCCCTAGAACGACCCTGGAAATCGCGGGGATACCTGCCTGACAGGATCGGACTCGAAAGCAAGTTGGGGTATGCCCTAATAACGCATCGATCAACCGAGTCGCAACTCGGAAGATGCTACTCATCGTGTGTAGACCTATCGAGTGCATTCGCTGAAGATTCAGCCATTGTCAAAGAACTCCAAGCTGGTCTTTGGTGCGACCGTTCGCGATCTGCGGACGAAGCTCGGGTATTCGCAGGAAATGCTCGCGGAAAAAGCCAACCTACACCGGACGTACATCGGAGGCGTTGAGCGCGGGGAACGGAACATCAGTCTTGAAAACATTGTCCGTCTCGCCCGTGCACTGAAAGTCAAGCCAAGTCAGCTACTCGAAAGGATGCAATGAGATGGCTGACTCCCCTTATCTGGGGCTTCAAGAAGGCGCGTGGAAGCAAAAGACCGAAGACCTTATCAATGCGCACCCCTTAAAGGTCGCCGAAATTCGGGAAGTGGTCTTAAGGGCATGGACCGACATCTTCGACTCGAAACTCGGGCCGAAAAACTTCCAAATCGGCAAACACATATTTCCAAAGCCGCAAATTATGGGCTTTTTCTTGCATGAACTGATTCCTCTTGAATTCGCGGCGCGGTATCCCGGCAAATGGCGACCGGAGAAGACGGCTGGCGATAAGGACTTGGTATATATTCCTGACAATCGATTCTCGATTGAAATTAAAACGTCATCTCACGCATCGCAGATTTTCGGTAATCGTAGCTACGCGCAAGAAGGAGAAACC
>JANXYB010000015.1 GCA_025350325.1 Acidobacteriaceae bacterium | reverse complement strand
CTACCAGTACATCCGTAAGCACATTGTCCATACAGACCGAACAGCCTCTACATTTTGTTGTCACTGGATTCGGGCGATCACGATTTCGCCATGCATCGATAGCTCATGTACCCTGAACGGGATTCGCTATGACGATTCCTGCGCCTGCACCGCTCGACCAAAAATCGCAGTTGCGCAAAACCATGGGCTTCTGGGATGTCCTCCTTTTTAACATCGCTACGGTGCTCGGCCCGCGCTGGATCGCGGCGGCAGGGCACAACGGCACTTCATCGATAAGCCTGTGGGTCTTGGCCGCACTGTTCTTTTTCATTCCCGGCGCGTTTGTGATCAATGAACTTTCCTCTCGCTTTCCTCAGGAGGGCGGCCTGTACGCGTGGTCTAAAGAAGCCTTTGGCGACTTCCACGGATTTATCGCCGGCTGGACCTACTGGATCTACACCGTCTTCTATTTTCCCGGCCTGCTGCTGGCCAGCGCATCGATGGCGGCCTACATCATCGGTGGGCGTGGCGCGACGCTGGCGCAGGATCGCACTTTTTTGCTCACGGTTTCGCTGTCGTTGCTGGTGGTTGCCGTGGTGCTCAACATCATTGGCTTGAATGTCGGCAAGTGGCTACAGAACGCAGGGGGCGTAGGAACCTATGTTCCCCTGCTCATGCTGGCCGGCATCGCCGCGCTGGTGTGTTTGCGCCACGGTTCTGCGACCCACTTCACCGTGCGCAACATGCTGCCCACCTGGAACTGGGACACCGTAAATTTCTGGTCGCAGATTGCGTTTGCCTTTACCGGGCTCGAACTAGTCTCGGCGATGAGTGAAGAAGTGCGCGATCCGCGGCGCACCCTGCCGCGCGCGGTGTTTGGAGCGGGCGCCTTGATAGCCCTGATGTATATTGCGGGCACGTTCGCTATCCTGGCGCTGGTTCCCGCAGCCGATCTCGATCCGCAAAGCGGTGTTTTCAGTGCAATTACGGTCGGAGCGGTCGCGCTGCGCCTCGGTTTTCTGGGAATTCTGGCAGCGATTCTAGTCACTGTCGGCAATGCCGGCGGAGTTGGCAGCACCGTTGCCGGTATCGCGCGCGTGCCTTTTGTGGTCGGCATCGATCGCTACCTGCCCGCGGCATTCGGCAAGATTCACCCGCGCTGGAAGACGCCCTGGGTATCGATCCTGGTGCAGGCGGCGGTGTCGGGTGCCATTCTGCTCGCCAGCCAGGTCAATGACACGACCCGCGGGGCTTATCAGTTCCTGATCGATGCGGCGATTATTCTCTACTTCATTCCGTTTCTTTACATGTTCGCTGCGGTGATCAAGCTGGTGGGGCGTGACGATCGCAAAGAGAATCTGCATGCAGTGCTGGTCCCGGGCGGCCGCGTTGGGGTTTGGATCTGCGGAGGTTTGGGTTTCGTGGTGGTTCTGGGAGGCATTCTACTTTCGCTGGTCCCCCCGGGCGACTCGTCAAGTAAATTGGGATTCGAAGTCAAGCTGGTCGGCGGGACGCTGGCCTCAGTACTGCTGGGCCTGGTGCTGTATTGGCGCGGGGCGCGGGCGAAAAAGGCTGAGCAGTAAGCGAGCGCGTCTAAGGATCAAAGGGTCATTTGTCGATTCGAAGGACTGAAGGTAACGGGGATATCGCTTATTGTTAGTGGGTTACGTCGGGCATGCGACTAGTCTGCGTGTTCGCAAACGGGGATGAAGGGCGGAGAGTTTGAAACTGAACAACGAACTGGGATCGATGCTGGATTCGGACTCATCGCGCGTCAAGGCAAATCGACAGGCGATGTCTGATTTGATGAAAATCTTTCGTAGTCAGGAAGACGCTATCCGGCTGGGAGGTGGAACCAAGGCCGCGGCGGCCCAACATGGCAAAAAAAGGCTGACAGTACGAGAGCGTTTGAAGCTGCTGATCGACGAAGGCACGGAGCTATTCGAGCTTGGTCTTTGGGCGGCGCATGAAATGTACTCGGAATATGGCGGAGCACCGGCGGCCGGCGTGGTGACGGGGCTTGGCCGGGTCAGTGGACGGCTCTGCATGATCATCGCCAACGACGCGACTGTAAAAGCCGGGGCGTTTTTCCCGATGACGGCCAAGAAAGTGCTCCGCGCCCAGACCATAGCCCTCGAAAATCGCATTCCTACGCTCTATCTGGTCGACTCCGCTGGTGTATTTCTGCCACTGCAGGAAGATGTGTTCCCCGATACCGATGATTTCGGTCGGGTCTTTCGCAACAACGCTGTAATGAGTTCGCTTGGAATTCCCCAAATCACGGCCATCATGGGCATGTGCGTCGCTGGTGGCGCCTATCTGCCCGTCATGACGGATACGGTGCTGATGACCGAGGGGTCGGGGCTCTTCCTCGCCGGACCTTCACTGGTGCAGGCAGCCATCGGGCAAAAGACCGACCCTGAAGAATTGGGCGGCGCAGCGATGCACGCTGAAGTCTCTGGCACGGTCGACTTCAAGGAGCCAGACGACCATCACTGCCTGGCGCGGTTGCGGTCATTGGTAGGAAAGATGGGCGAAAGGGCGGGATCGAAACCCGCCGCGGAAATTTACAACCGCATTGCCTACGACGCCACTCAGGATGCACCCAAATTTCCATCCGAAGATTTGTACGGATTGCTCAATGCCGCGCCTGGAGCGGGCAACGTCTACGACATGCACGCGGTCATCGCGCGCATTGTGGATCGCAGCGAATTCGACGAATATAAGGCTGAATTTGGCCGAACCGTACTGTGTGGCTATGCACGCATCGGCGGTCGTGCCATTGGCATTGTCGCCAATCAGAAGACCAATCAAATGCAGACCGTCGCCATGGGTCCTGCGGCGGGCGCGAAACGGATCGAGGTTGGCGGCGTCATTTATACCGAAGGCGCGCAAAAAGCGGCTCGCTTCATCATGGACTGTAACCAGAACCTGGTGCCGCTCGTCTTTATGCACGACGTCAACGGATTCATGGTGGGTAAGGATGCGGAGTGGTCCGGCATCATTCGCGCCGGAGCCAAAATGGTGTCTGCCGTGAGCACCAGCGTGGTGCCCAAGATCACGGTCATCATCGGCGGCAGCTTTGGTGCGGGACATTATGCGATGTGCGGCAAGGCATACGATCCGCGATTTCTGTTTGCGTGGCCTACGGCGCGCTATGCGGTCATGAGCGGGGCGTCGGCGGCGAACACGCTGGCAGAGGTTCGCGCCAAGCAGGTTGAACGAGGCGGGAAAGTTCTGTCGGATGCGGAGAGAGCCGCGCTGCATGATGAAATCAAGTCAACCTATGACGCACAGGCCGACCCACGCTACGGTGCGGCGCGGCTTTGGATCGATGCGATTATCGATCCCGCCAGGACCCGGGACGTACTGATGACTGCCCTCGAAGCATGTGCGTTAAATCCAGATGTGCCGCGGTTCAATCCGGGCGTGTTGCAAACCTGAGCAGAGTTTCTTTTGGAGCCGGCGTGTATGGAACGCTGCAAGCGGCATCTTATGGAGTTAGAAGTAGCGCGCCACGGCCAACCGGCGCGAAGGAGCTAGACACATGAGCGTGGCGCTGCAGCCGGTGGAGAGTTTATATCCGTTTGTTTTGACCGAAGACCAGGAACATCTTCGCAGGGAGATTCGCGAGTTTGCCGCCCGTGAGATTGCGCCGCACGTCATGGAATGGGATGAAGCAAGCGAGTTCCCCATGGACGCAGTGAAGAAGCTTGGCGCCATGGGTTTGCTGGGCGTAATTTTCCCACCCGAATATGGCGGCGCTGGATTGGGCTACGTGGATTACATGCTCGCGATTGAAGAGTTGTCCGCAGTCGATGGCTCGATCGGCATCATCGTCGCGGCGCACAATTCTCTGGGCACCAATCACATTTTCCTCGCCGGCAATGAAGCGCAGAAACGGAAATATATACCGCGCATGGCAAGCGGTGAGTGGCTGGCTGCATGGGGGCTGACTGAGCCGGGAGCTGGATCGGACGCAAGTAATTCACGAACGACTGCGGTGAAGAAGGACGACCGGTACATTTTGAATGGCAGTAAAACCTTCATCACCAACGGACGCTATGCCGACGTGATAGTGGTGATTGCGGCTACCGATAAGAGCAAGGGCACGCATGGGCTTTCGGCATTTGTCGTAGAAAAAGGCACCAAGGGTTTCAGGCCGGGGAAGAAGGAAAATAAGCTTGGCTTGCGCGCCAGCGACACCAGCGAATTGATCTTTGAAGATTGCGAAATTCCCGCTGAAAATCTGCTCGGCGCCGAGGGCGACGGATTCATCGACGCAATGCGCGTGCTCGATGGAGGACGCATCTCGATTGCGGCTTTGTCATTGGGAATTGCGCGAGGGGCTCTCGATGCGGCATTGAAGTATGTAAAGGAACGGCGCCAGTTTGGAAAGGCGATTGCCGAGTTCCAAGGCATTCAATGGAAGCTGGCGGACATGGCTACGGAACTCGATGCGGCGCGCCTTCTTACCCAGCGCGCGGCAGTCTTGAAAGATGCGGGCCGCAAAGTTACCCGCGAATCGTCGATGGCCAAACTTTTTTCGAGCGAAGTAGCGGTGCGTATCTGCAATGAAGCCGTGCAGTTGTTTGGCGGGTACGGCTTCATCAAAGATTACCCCGCCGAGAAGTTTTATCGTGACGTCAAGCTGTGCACTATCGGCGAAGGTACAAGCGAGATTCAACGCATGGTCATTGCGCGCGAAATTTTGAAGGTGACGCCGTCCCGTGGTTGAGCGGGAGCCGCTGCGCACATGATCGAGGAACGCATGGGCGATCGAGACAGAGATTCTGATAAAGACTCAGTCAAAATAATCGAGTGTCCGCGCGATGCCTGGCAGGGCCTGCCGGTGCAGATCACCCCTGAAGTCAAGGCCGCGTATCTGCGAAAGCTTATTGACTGCGGGTTCAAGCACATTGATGCGGTAAGCTTTGTTTCGCCGGCGGCCATTCCCCAGATGGCGGATTCTGAACAGGTGCTTGCTTACCTCGCGCCCCCGCCAGAAGTTGAGATCATCGGCATTGTCGTCAATGAAAAAGGCGCACAGAGAGCCGTTCGAGCGGGTGCGGTGCAGACGCTGGGGTTCCCCTACTCAATCTCTGAACAATTTTTGCAACGTAATCAACGCCAGACACTTGAGGAATCGCTGGATGCACTTGAGGCTGTCGGATCGATAGCCGCTGAAGCGGGAATGAATATGGTTGCGTACGTGTCGATGGCGTTCGGCAATCCATACGGGGATGCATGGAGTGTTGCAGAGGTTTTGCATGCGTGCGATCTGCTGGCGGATGCAGGAGTATCGCAGATTTCGCTCGCTGATACGGTTGGACTAGCGTCGACACAACGGATTACCGAGACCGTCGCAGCGGTGCTCGCGGCCCACAATGACCTTGAGGTCGGCGTACATCTGCACGCGCGGCGAAGGGACGCGGAGCCGCTGATTCGCGGGGCATTTAACGCTGGATGCAGGCGATTTGATTCGGCTCTGGGTGGCCTTGGCGGCTGCCCGTTTGCCCAGGATGTGCTGGTCGGTAACGTCCCGACCGAAGCACTCATCAGCGTTCTGACTGATTGCGGAGCGAACCTTCCAAAACTCAGTGCACTGGATGAGGTGTTGCAGTCGAATGCGGAAATCGCTCGCCGCTTCGGCGCTCTGGTGCACTGACAATAACAGAAGGAAGTGTCAAGTTGGCGGGGAGGAACGTGAACTATTCGACCATCGCAGTCGCGGACAACGCACGCATCCGGATTATTACATTGCATCGCCCAGAGCGCCGCAACACCATGACGCCCGAGATGCAGATGGAGCTGATTGCGGCAATGGAAGATGCCGCAACCGGCGAGTGCAGAGTGCTGGTACTGGCGGGCGCGGGCGAGGCCTTTTGCGCTGGCTTGGACCTTTCGGCGTTGCAGCAAATGCAGGTGAAGAGCGCAGCCGAGCATCGCGCGGAGGCTGAGCGAGTCGCCCGCCTCTTCGTCACTTTGTATGAATTGCCAATACCGACCATCGCGGCCGTGCACGGCCCTGCGATTGCCGGCGGCACCGGACTGGCGACGATCTGCGATTTCACTTTGGCTACGCCCGCGGCAAAATTCGGATTCACCGAAGTGCGCATCGGATTTGTGCCTGCGCTAGTGTCGGCTTTTCTGGCATTGCAAGTTGGGGATAAGCGGAGCCGCGACCTGCTGTTGACGGGGCGATTGTTTGGCGCAGAAGAAGCATTGCAGTTGGGTCTTGTGACTGAAGTGGTCGCGCCTGATCAACTCGCGACGCGCGTCAAAACGCTGGCGGACACGTTGATAGCCAACAGTCCGGAATCGCTATCTGCAACCAAGCGACTGATGGCAGCGCAAAATCGTCCATGGCTTGATGCGGCGATTGCGTCCGCAATGGAAGCCAACGCACAGTCGCGGGAGACGGCGGATTTCCGCGAAGGGGTTGCGGCATTTCTAGAAAAACGTAAACCCGTGTGGGCGAAATAGCATTGCACTAAAACTGGCCACCGAATTGCACGGGGCAGTCGGTTCGCTGCTCGACTTGCTCCCGCGTGACATTGTCTGCAAGCTGAATCACTACGAAGCCTGCCTCGGTGATATCGAGAACACATAACTCAGTAATTACACGATGGACGACGCCCGCTCCGGTGAGCGGCAAAGTGCAATTGCGCATCAGCTTAGCGCCGCCGCCAGGCGTATTGTGTTCCATCACAGCAATCACACGCCGCACTCCGGATACGAGATCCATCGCACCACCCATGCCTTTGACACGCTTGCCGGGAATCATCCAGTTGGCAAGATCGCCATGTTCCGAAACCTGCATGGCGCCGAGAATGGCAAGGTCGATGTGGCCGCCGCGAATCATGGCGAAGGAGTCGGCGCTTGAAAACGTCGATGCGCCCGGAACAAAGGTAACGGTCTCTTTACCGGCGTTGATGAGATCGGCATCGACCTCACTGTCGAGAGGAAAAGGACCCGTGCCAAGCAAGCCGTTTTCAGATTGCAAAGTCACGGTGACGCCGTGCGGAATGTAATTCGCAACCAGCGTGGGAATGCCGATGCCGAGGTTCACGTAGAAGCCGTCGTGCAGTTCCTGCGCAGCGCGGGCGGCCATTTGCTGACGAGTCCATGCCACAGGCTTACCCCTCTCGCGTGGTGCGTTTTTCAATGTGCTTGTCGGGATGCGGATTGTGTACCAAGCGATGAACGAAGATGCCCGGTGTATGAATCTGGTCGGGATCAAGCTCGCCGGGCGCGACGATAATTTCTGCTTCGGCGACGGTAATCTTGCCGCACGTTGCGGCGTTGGGATTGAAGTTCCGTGCGGTGCGACGATAAAGCAGGTTGCCGTGCAGATCGGCCTTCCACGCTTTTACGAGCGCCACGTCCGCTTGAATGCCGCGCTCCAACAGGTACGTCACACCGTCGAAATCCTTGTGCTCCTTGCCCTCTGCGACGAGGGTGCCGATGCCGGTACGCGTGTAGAAGCCCGGTATGCCCGCGCCGCCCGCTCTCATGCGCTCAGCAAGCGTGCCTTGGGGGCAGAATTCCACTTCTAATTCGCCGGCGAGATACTGGCGCTCGAACTCCGCATTCTCGCCTACATAGCTCGAAATCATCTTTTTTATCTGGTGGGATTTGAGTAGCAGCCCAAGTCCCAATCCATCGACGCCCGCATTGTTACTGGCGATGGTGAGGTTGCGCACGCCTGTGTCGCGCAAGGCCAGGATCAGAGACTCGGGAATTCCGCACAATCCGAATCCACCAATCGCCAGCAGTATTCCATCATGAACGATGCCTTCAAGTGCGGCGCTCGGGTTGGGGTAGAGCTTGTTCATCGATCTGACACGCGGCGCTCAGTGGGAATGTAGTGGGCTAGCACCTGACGCAGTTTTACACATTCGCTCCACTCTTCGCTACTGCGTGGGTTGGCTGGCATACACAACATCGGGGCAACTCTCTGCATTAACCTGTAAGCTTAGTCTGGTATCCCCGGAGAGACGTCTCGCGCATCGAGATTCAATGGCATTAAGAAGAGCTTGTTTGCCCTTCTACTACCCGGGTCGGGTTTGGCGAAATGAAAGTCTGAACCATGCGAATGTTTTTGAGTATTCTCCGGGCCGTGCGCAATCAACTTTTGTTGTCGCTGGCGATTTGTCTCATCCTGATCTCCAACGGAAGACAGGCGCGAGCCTATTCCGTGCTCACTCACGAAGAGATTATCGACCTGGTATGGAACGACCAGATCCGGCCGCTGCTGCTGGCGCGCTTTCCAGGACTTACCGAGGATCAGATCAAGGATGCGCATGCCTACGCCTATGGCGGCGCGGTTATTCAGGATTTAGGCTACTACCCATTTGGAAGCAAGGAATTCAGCGACCTGGTGCATTACGTGCGCAGCGGCGATTTTGTGCTCGAGCTTTTGCACCAGAGTCAGGACGTGAACGAATACGCCTTTGCGCTCGGCGCGCTCTCGCACTACGCTGCCGATCTGGCCGGCCATCCCGCGGTGAACCAGGCGGTGGCGATCGCCTATCCAAAGCTGAGAGCAAAATTTGGCAAGACGGTTTTGTATGCGCAGGCCAAGACCGCGCACATACGCACGGAGTTCGGCTTTGACATGGCGCAGGTGGCAAAAGAGCGCTATGCGCCGCAGCAGTATCACGACTTTATTGGCTTCAATGTTTCTAAGGAACTGTTGGAGCGCACCTTTCCCATCGTATATGGCGTGCAATTGACGGACGTTCTTGCTCATGAAGACCTGGCGATCGGCTCGTTTCGCTACGCGGTCAGCAGCTTGATTCCGCATGTGACCCAGGCTGCACTGCGAGCCCACAAAAAAGACATCATGCGGGAGACGCCGAATTTCAATCGGCGGAAATTCCTGTACAGGTTATCGCGCTCGGATTATGAAAAGTCCTGGGGCACAAAATATGAGAAGACTGGACTTGGGGTCCGCTTCATGGGATTTCTGTTGCGTTTTGTGCCCAAGATTGGGCCATTCAAGGCATTGGATTTCAAAATTCCTACGCCCAAGACTGAAGACATGTATTTCAAGAGCATCAATATGACGGTCGATCAGTACAAGGCGTTTCTCGAGGCGACCCGCAAAACGACCATCAAGCTACCTGACTACGATCTCGATACCGGCAAACCGACGGTTGCAGCGGAATATACGCTGGCTGATGACACCTGTGCAAAGCTCCTTTCGCAAGTGGCAAGCAAGAAGTTCGATCAGACAACGGTAGCGCTCAAAAACAATATTCTTGCTTTCTATACAGACGCTGCTGCGCCGATGAAAACAAAGGAAAATCAGGCTAAGTGGCAAAAGCTGCAAGGCGAGCTAGACCAGTTGAAAGCGTACACACCCGACCCCAACCTGATGCCTGCGCCGCCCGCAGCAGCGCCCCAGGTGCCTCGTCCCGTAGCCAGCGAATAGGCTGCCACCATCCGTCTGCGAAAATAGGGATGGATGCTTTCTCTACAAAATGCGGGCAAACGGTTCGGTCCTCGGATCTTGTTCCTTGAGGCCAACTGGCTGATCCGAAGCAAGGAAAAGACTGCGCTCGTCGGCGCCAACGGCACCGGTAAATCCACGCTGATGAAAGTGCTTGCAGGGCTGGAGTCACTAGACTACGGCGTTCTGCAGCAGACCCGCGGCATGAGCATCGGGTACCTGCCGCAGGAGGGCTTGCGCCTTGCCGGGCGCACTGTTTTTGAGGAGTGCCTGACAGTGTTTGACGAACTGCGCGCCATGGAAGGCGAGATCGAACACCTGGGCGGACAACTATCTGTGCTGCCGCATGAAGGGCCCGAGTACGAGGCGGCGGCGGAACGCTATTCAATGCTGCAGGAGCGTTTTCACGCCCTCGATGGATACGCGCTCGACGCGCAGGTGGGTAGCGTTCTTACTGGGCTTGGTTTCACTAAGGAGGATTGGTCGCGGCAAACGGATGAATTTTCGGGCGGCTGGCAGATGCGGATCGCACTGGCCAAGCTGCTCCTGGCCAAACCCAATCTGCTGCTGCTCGACGAGCCGACCAATCACCTCGATCTTGAAACGCGCAACTGGCTTGAAGATTATCTGCGCACCTATCCTTTCGGCTACATCCTTATCTCGCATGACCGCTATTTTCTCGATGTAACTATCGACCGCACGGTTGAGATATGGAACAAGCGGTTAACTATCTACCAGGGTAATTACAGCAAATACCTGACGCAGAAAGAGGACCGTCGCGCGCAACTGCAGGCGGCCTACCGGAATCAGCGCGAGCAGATCGAACATCTCGAAGCATTCATCAACAGGTTTCGCGCACAGGCCACCAAGGCCAGGCAGGTGCAGTCGCGCATCAAGGAACTGGAAAAGATCGAACGCATCGAGATTCCCGAAGAAGAGCCGATCATTCATTTCAATTTTCCACAACCGCCGCCCTCTGGACGCATGGTAGTGGAAGCTGAAAACGTGGCGAAAAGTTACGGCGCAAAGCCGGTGCTCAGGGGAGTTCGATTCAATATCGAACGCGGCGATCGTGTGGCGCTGGTGGGCGTCAATGGTGCGGGCAAATCCACGCTGATTCGTCTGATGACGGGCGTTGAGGAGCCGACTGCCGGTACGATTCGCCTGGGCCACAACGTATTGAGCGAATATTTTGCGCAGGACCAATACAAGGTCCTCGACGGCGAGGCGCGCATGCTTGAAGACATGAGCCGCGCCGCTATCAAAGTACCGGAGTTGACACTCAGGTCGCTGCTGGGCTGTTTTCTCTTCAGCGGGGACGATGTTTTCAAGCCGCTCGGCGTGCTCTCTGGCGGCGAGCGCAATCGCTATGCATTGGCGCGAATTCTGGTTTCCCCCTCGAATTTTCTCCTGCTTGACGAGCCTACCAATCACCTCGATATGCGCGCCAAGGATGTGTTGCTCGATGCGCTGGCCGCTTTCAGCGGGACGGTGGTGTTTGTCTCGCACGATCGCTACTTCATCGACCGGCTGGCCACGCGTGTGCTTGAAGTGGAAGGCGGCACGGTCACCAGCCACGAGGGTAATTACGAAGACTACCTACGCTGGAAAGAGGCGCAATCGGCCGGAGCCAGCACGATTACTGCTGCCAGGACAACGCTTGCAGCGCCGCCCAGCACCGCAGGCAACGGTACCGTGCCGCACAGCGACCAACCGCAACCAGACGTTGAGAATGCCGGGAAAGATCGCCCTCGCCGCTTGAATCCCATCAAGCAAAAGCAGATGGAAGAACGCTGCGTTTATCTCGAGGAAGAGATCCCGCGCATCGAGGCCGCGATCGCGCACACCGAGGAGGAGTTGGGTGTATATGTTTCCGCCCAGGAAACCCAGCGCCTCACAACTCTGGCGGAAGAATTGCGCATGCAACTCATCGCGCTGACTGCCGAGTGGGAAGACATGATGGTGCAACTGGACGAGCAAGCGGCGCTGTCCTAAGACCACCCTTATACCGGTCGTGCATAATCAAAGCACGATGGCCTTTTTGTGGAATCCTGAGAGCTGGACGCAGCGGCTGGCGGAGCTCGAAGCGCGCTCCGGCGACCTGAAAGAAGCACCGCTGCGCCGCGACGTACGCTCGCTTGGCACGCTGCTTGGTGAAGTGCTGCGCGAACAGGCGGGGGACGATTTATTTGCGCATGTTGAGGCGCTGCGCCAAGGCACGATTCGCCGCCGTGACGCCGAGGCGCGCGGAGACCATGCCGAGGCAGCCCGCGACGCTGCAGAATCGCTCAAGCTTTTACATTCCCTGCCCGTCGAGCGCGCAGTTCTGCTCACGCGTGCTTTCGCCTTCTACTTTGAACTCATCAATCTTGCCGAGACCAATCATCGCAAGCGGCGCCGTACCGCCCTGCAACTGAGCGGGGAGACCGGCCGTCAGCGTGGATCGCTGGCTGGCACACTGGCCGAGATGCGCAGGGTCGGCATCAGTTCCGACGAAGCGATGGACTGGTTGAAGCGCGTGCTGATTGTGCCGGTTTTTACCGCGCATCCCACTGAAGTGGCGCGGCGCTCGGTCATGTTCAAGCGGCGGCGTATTGGCGAATTCCTGGCCACACTTGATCGCATTCCCGTGCCGGAGCAGGATCTGGCGCGCCTTGAAGAATTGATTCGCGCCGAGATCACCAGCCTGTGGCAGACCGACGAAGTGCGTTCGCGGCGGCCAACCGTGTACGACGAAATCAAGATGGGACTGGACTACTACGACGTCTCCATTTTTGCCACGCTGCCCAACCTCTTTCGCGAAATTGCCGAGGCACTGCGCGCCTCATACGGGCTGGAAATCGAGGCGCACATGCTTCCTCAGGTGCTGCGCTTCGGCTCGTGGATTGGCGGCGATCGCGATGGCAATCCATTCGTTACGCCGGAGGTGACACGCGACGCGATTCAGTTGGCACGCGGGCATCTGCTGCTTTATTACCAGGCTCAGCTCAACGTGATTATCGATCTGCTTACGACCAGTGCACAGCAGCGTCCGGTGAGCGATGCGCTGCGCACGCGGCTTGAGGCATACGTGGCCCAGGTGCACACGCCCGAGGCGCAAGTCTTTGGCGCACAGTATGAATTTGAGTACTACCGGCGCTTCGTCATATGCGTCAAAGCGCGCATTCAGCGCACCATGGAGCAGCCGGGGCCCATCGGACCGTCTCTGCCAGTGATGCCCTATACGTTGAGCCAAGGCCAGGACAAACTGGCGCAGGTGTTGCCGGCGTATTGCTCGGTGGAGGACTTCCTCGACGACCTTGAAACGCTGCGGGCATCTCTGGCGGCAAACGCGGGGCTGCGCATCGCGCGTTCCTTGATCGATCCGCTGATCCTGCAAGTGCGCACCTTTGGTCTGCATCTGCATACGCTCGACATTCGCCAGCATGCGCGCGTACATGCAGCGGCATTGCAAGAAGCGATTTCAGACACCATCGCTGAGATTTTGCCTGGCGAGATGTCTCAGGCCACATCGCGCGTCCTCGACACATTTCGCGTCGTTGCCGAGGTAAAAAATGGCTGCTCGCCTGAAGTGATTCGGCACTACGTCATCAGCGGCGCTGCCTCGGTCGACGACGTTTTGGCCGTGGTGCGGCTGGCGCGATTAGGTGGAGTGCGCGTCGAGGGTATGGGCCGTGATCCGGGACTTATGCCGGTTCCCCTTTTCGAGTCGATCGAGGATCTGCGCAATGCTCCGGCGATTTGCCGCGAGCTTTGGAGCCGCCCTGACTACCGCAAGCTGCTGGCCTCGTGGCACAACTGGCAGGAGGTCATGCTGGGCTATTCCGATTCGAACAAAGATGGCGGAATGCTGACCAGCACCTGGGAAATTTTCCGGGCCCATCGGGAACTGCATGTGGTCGCGCGCGAGGCAGGCGTGAAGCTGCGGCTTTTTCACGGCAGGGGCGGCACGGTCGGGCGCGGCGGAGGGCCAACCCATCGCGCCATCTTTGCCCAGCCCATCCATTCCTTTGAAGGCCAGTTGCGCATCACAGAACAAGGCGAAGTACTCAATTTCAAATACGCCGACGAAGTGTTGGCCGAGCGTAATCTCGAATTGATGATTGCCGCCTCACTCGATGCCTTGGCGCGTCCCAATGCACGCGATCCCGAAGGCCACTTCACAGGCATTTTAAAGGCGGAGTGGGAGGCAGCGCTCGATGAGCTCTCGTCTATCTCTTTTGTCTTTTATCGTGCGCACATTCTCGATGATCCAGACGTGGTGACGTACTTCGAGCAGTCCACTCCAGTGGGCGAGTTGGAACACGCGAAGATTGGTTCGAGGCCCGCACGGCGTAATGCTTCGCCGAGTTTGTCCGATCTGCGAGCTATACCGTGGGTGTTCGGGTGGACACAGTCGCGACTGCTGGTTCCGGCTTGGTTTGGCGTGGGATTTGCGTTCAGCCAGTACTTAGAAAAGTCTGGCGCTCTTGACTTGCTGCAGGAGATGGCGCGGGAATTTCCCCTGTTTATCGACCTGTTGCGCAATGTCGAAATGGCGTTAGGTAAAGTTGATCTGGCCACGGCGCGGCTTTATGCGTCGCTGGTCGATGACGTTAAGGTACGCGAGCGCATTTATGACATGTTCGACGGCGAGTTTCATCGCACCGTGCGCGCGGTACTCGCGATCACCCAGCAAAAGGAACTGCTTGAAACCAATCAGGTGCTGGCCCACTCGATCAAACTGCGCAATCCGTATGTCGATCCAATGCATTTAATTCAGGTCGATATGCTGCGGCGCAAGCGTGCGGGCGAAGACACTCCGGAGATTAACCGTGCTCTCGCCGCGACCATCAGCGGAATCTCGGCGGGACTTCGAAACACGGGTTGAAAACGTAAGAGATCAACTGCGTTTCTTCGACTTGTCCGCGGCTTTCTCAGCGACGGCATGATATTTCTCCAACAGCTTTCTGCCTTTCGCGGCCAGGCGGCCGGCTGCAGCATCGGTCTTGGGCAAAGGCTCGCCCCAGGCTTGCGCGCTCAGGGCCAGACGCGTTGGCTTTCCATCTTTGACCATGGGGCCGCGCGGATGAGTGAAATGGCGGGTGAGAAACGATCCTTTGCGCTTCATCTTTTCGGGAGTGTCGGCTGGTCCCCTGACGCCCGGCTTCAGGTTCGAGCCTTCCGTTTTCTTGAAGAATGCGCGCCCGGCTGCGGTCAGCCCACCCTTGGGGTCTTTGCCGTTGGCCGGCATCGACTTCGCCTTCGACTTGGTTGCAGCGTTATTTTTTACTGAATCGCCTGACGCTTTTTTGGTTGTTGCCATGGTTTGCAGGTCACCTCAAGCTCTGAGAGCACCGATGCGCAACAAAGGGTTGCATGCTGCCGCTCGGGGCGCACTCTGCTGAGCCGCGCCGGGGCAACTTGGTGGCTGCAAACGCAAAGCCAGGGCAGGGATTTCTTCTTGCCCTGGCTTTGTCTACTAACTGCTGCGGAATCCTTAGGGTTTTAGAGCGGCTGAACGTCCGCAGCCTGCCAGCCCTTGGGGCCTTTTACCACATTGAACTGTACAGCTTGACCTTCCTGCAGGCTCTTGAAGCCACTCGAGGTGATCGCCGAATAGTGCACAAAAACGTCTTCACCGTTTTGACGCGAAATGAAGCCAAAACCCTTCGCATCATTGAACCACTTCACAGTACCTTGTTCCATTTTGATCGAATTTCCTGAATTGAATTGCGCTGGATGAATCGGCGCGATCACTCGCAGACCTTGCTTGGTTTAGCGAGCAATGCACGCCCCGTTCGGCCCTAGCGCTGGCGGTATATTAACATTCCTCGCAAAATGACACGTATGAAACTTCAATCTCCGGCCGGGCAGAGAGCAAGCTATAGGTGAGAACCAACGATGCCGAAAGTTGCCTCTAATGAGCCACCTATCACTTTATTACTGTGATACGGTGAATGGGTCGCCATGCCCAACGATCCAGTTCCCGGCCTGCTCGCGCACGCCTGTCAAATCCTCGAGGCCCAGTTTGCTTTGCCTGAGTGGGCTCCGGTCCCCATGCCGGACGAGGACGCGATGGCCGAGGTGTTGCGGGATACGGCGGTACGCCTGGGCGACAACTATCCGTATTTCCATCCTCTCTATGCTGGGCAGATGCTCAAGCCGCCGCACCCAGTGGCGCGCGCCGCGTATGCGTTGGCTATGAAGATCAACCCGAATAATCATGCGCGGGATGGCGGCCGGGCCAGTTCGGAGATGGAAATCGAGGCGGTGGCTGAACTTGCCCGGATGTTCGGGTGGAGCGAGTTTCTGGGCCACCTGACATCGAGCGGAACGCTGGCTAACCTCGAAGCGCTCTGGATCGCGGGCAAAATCGCGCCTGCCAAGAGAATTGTAGGCTCGGAACAAGCCCACTATACGCACCAGCGGATTTCCGGCGTTCTGAAGCTTGACTACGGCGCAGTCGCTGCTGACCAGCATGGGCGCATGAGCATTGAGGCGCTTGAGGTTGAGTTAAAAAAGGGTGACGTGGGAACCGTGGTTGTCACGTTGGGTACGACCGCCCTGGGAGCAGTCGACCCGCTGCATGAAATCCTACAGTTGCGAGAGAAACACGGGTTCCGTATCCACGTAGACGGGGCATATGGCGGGTATTTCCGCTTGATTCCCAATGCCCTCGATGAGAACGCTCGCTTGGCCTTCGCAGCGATCAGCGAGGCGGACTCGATCGTGATCGATCCGCACAAGCATGGCCTGCAGCCCTATGGTTGCGGTTGCGTCCTTTTTCGCGATTCCGCCGTGGGCCGGTTTTATAAACACGAGTCGCCTTATACCTACTTCACTTCAAAGAAGTTGCACCTTGGCGAAATCAGCTTGGAGTGCTCGCGCGCGGGGGCCGCTGCGGTGGCCTTGTGGGCGACGCAACGGCTATTGCCTCTGACGGAAGGAGGCGTGTTTGCCGACGGTTTGGCTCGGGGAAGAGCTGCCGCCATTGAACTTGATCGGCGCATCCGCGAAGAGCCGGCCGGGAAGCGGTATTTTGAGCCGCTGCGCCTCGGTCCTCCCGAGTTGGACATAGTGGTTTGGAAAGTGGCTGCTGCGAACCCCGCCGGTGCATCGCAAGCGGCGCAGAATATATTTACTGCCTGCGCCCGGCGAAATTTGCACCTTGCCCTTGTACAATTGCCCCAATCGTGGTTCGAGTCTGGGGACAGGGCGTCCACTGAAACTGCTGGCGAGAATGTAACTTGCCTGCGCTCGGTGTTAATGAAGCCGGAACACGAGGCATGGCTGGGTAAAATCTGGGATGAACTGTCCGCAGCCTGTGCAGAGTTGGGAGGGTAAGCCAAATGACTGAGCCGTGCCTTGCCGTGATGGGTAAAGAAAACGTTCTCATCGGCGCGGGCAAATGCTCGGTTACGGTTATCCCTCATCTGGGCGGTAAAATCGCATCGATCCGCGTAAAGGATCGAGAACTGCTGCAGGCACCCCTGACCCCTTTAGAGGCGCGCACCAGAAATATGCCTTTCGACATGAGCGACGCCAGCGGTTGGGACGAGTGCTTGCCGTCGGTAGCCGAATGCATTATCCAGACAGCGGATGGGGAACGCAAGATTCCTGACCACGGCGATGTCTGGCGAGTCGATTGGAAGTCCGTCGCATGCAGCGATCACTCGGTGGCCTTGCGCGCCCATTGTTTTTCGCTCCCGTTGACGTTGGAACGCACCCTTGCGGTCACCGAATCTGCACGCGGCTGGCACCTCAGCTTGAACTACAGACTGATCAATGAGGGAACCCATCCGGTACCGTGGTCCTGGGCTGCGCACCCCTTGTTTTCCGTCGAAAAAGGGGATCGCATCCTGCTGCCGCCGTCTATCCATTCGCTGCAACTGGAGGGGTCGGGCGGGGCACGGCTAGGGGCTAGTGGCGTGACTGTTTCCTGGCCCGTCGCTGCACTTAAGAACGGCGGGCACACAGACCTGAGTGTGGCGCAATCTCCAGATTCCGACATTGGCGACAAATTGTTTGCCGGGCCGCTAACCGAAGGACAGAATTGGGCTGCTTTGGAGCGGCCGTCCATTGGCTTGCGCATCAAGTTTGGTTTTGAACTTGCAGCGACCCCCTATCTTGGCCTGTGGATTTGCTATGGCGGATGGCCGTCGAGGCCGGGCCCGAAGCAGGTCTGCGTAGCTCTTGAACCCTCAACGGCACCCGTGGATTCGCTGGCAAAACTAGGGCCGTGGTCACGGACGCTGGCCGCCGGCCAATCTTACACATGGCCAATGCAGGTCGATCTGGAACCCATTTAACGTGTGAAACTATGCAGGAACCATCCGATTTATGCACTTTGCACCTTGATCGCTTTAAAGCTGAACCAGCGATCTTTGCAGCCCCTGGCCGCGTCAACCTGATCGGGGAGCACACCGACTACGCCGAGGGCTTCGTGATGCCTGCGGCAATCGACTTCGCCACGCTCGCCGGGATTTCGTCGCGCGACGATGGCAAGATCGTTGTCTATTCTGAAAACTTCAAGGAAGAGCGCGTCTTCAATGTTTTGGCTCTGCCAAAAACGGCGACAAAACATTGGAGCGACTACCCCATGGGAGTAGTCCACATCCTGTCTGGTGAGGGGCAAGTCATTCCCGGCTTTAGCCTCAGCATTTGGGGGGATGTTCCGCTGAACTCAGGGCTTTCGAGTTCAGCCTCGGTCGAGGTTGCCACAGCGCTGGCGGTCACATCGCTCACAGGCATCACCTATCCGGGACCGATACTGGCAAGGCTCTGCCAGCGCGCCGAAAATGAGTTTGTCGGCGCCAGCTGCGGCATCATGGACCAATTCATCTCTGCAAATGGGGCTAAGGATCATGCCTTGCTGCTCGATTGCCGCGATTTGAGTTTCAAGCTTGCACCCATTCCCGAAAGTGTGGCGCTGGTCATCGCCAATACCATGGTCAAGCACTCGGTGGCAGGGGGCGAATACACAACGCGTCGCGCCGAGGTTGAGGAAGCGGCCGCGGTGATTGCCCAGCACCGTCCGGAAGTGCGCTTTCTACGCGACGCCAACCTTGATGACCTTGCACGTTGGGGAGCGCAGATGAGCCCCAGTGCACTGAAACGCGCTCGCCACATCATCACCGAAAATACGCGGACAGTGGACGCTGCCGATGCGCTGATTCACCACGACCTGGCGCGATTAGGCCGGCTGATGGCCGAAGCGCACATCAGTTATAGCCGCGACTTTGAGGCAAGTTGTTTTGAGGCCGACACTATGGTAACCCTGGCCAATGACTTGAAAGGATTGATCGGTGCGCGCCTCACTGGGGGCGGGTTTGGCGGCTGTACTATCAATCTGGTAGAGCGCGAAGAAGCAGAACATTTTGCCGAGGCGCTTGGCGCAAGTTACACAATCGAAACCGGAATCGTGCCGCAGATCCTCATCTGTCACGCTTCGGACGGTGCCCATCGGGTGCACTAAAGTGTTCCTCCACCGAGGGCTGCCTGTGCGCATCCTATTGACATACGGCGCATCACACTGTCATGCGATGAGAATCCCCTTTTGCTACATGCCGAGGGGAGCAACCATGCGCAACTATTTCGGTCCTTCCTTGTTAGAATTTCAATGATTTTACAAATCAAATCAAAGAGACCGCAATGGACTTCGTATGCCCGACCCTTGTTCCACATTTCCCCAGACGTGGCTTGAAAATTTAAGACCGCCGCAGAAAGATGTTGAGAATGCAATC
Organism: Acidobacteriaceae bacterium; assembly: GCA_025350325.1. GTDB lineage: Bacteria > Acidobacteriota > Terriglobia > Terriglobales > Acidobacteriaceae > Telmatobacter. Next base: position 6,098 of record JANXYB010000015.1, on the reverse strand, counting down.
GAATCTATCAAAGCCCTTCTCCTATGAAACTCTACCCAGTTGTGGTCTCGTCGCCTACTTCTCAATGGAGATTGCGATCAATCGCGGAATGCCCACCTACTCCGGCGGACTGGGTATGCTGGCGGGCGACACACTGCGCTCCGCAGCCGATCTCGGAGTTCCGCTCGCAGCGTTTTCCTTGGTGCATCGCAAGGGATACTTCCAACAACATCTGAACGGGTCGGGCGAACAGAGCGAAGAAGTGCAGCCCTGGAATCCCGCCGACTTCTGCACGGAAGAGGCGGCGCGCGTCACCGTTTCGGTCGAGGATCGCCCGGTAACGGTGCGCGCATGGCGTTATGATTTGCATGGCCGCTCGGGGCACGTCGTTCCGATCTATCTACTCGACACAGACGTCGAGGGCAATTCCGGATGGGATCGCGGTCTGACCGATCATCTCTATGGCGGCGATACCAATTACCGCTTGCAGCAGGAGATCGTGCTCGGCATGGGCGGGGCGCGCATGGCCGCCGCGCTCGGCCTCGACGCGAATGTGTACCACATGAACGAGGGTCATGCGGCGCTGCTCACACTAGCGCTACTCGAGAGCCAGATTGGCGGCGGTCCCGTGGGACAGGTGCTCGACAGCGACATCGAACAAGTACGCAAGAAATGCGTCTTCACTACCCATACACCGGTTCCAGCGGGACATGATCGCTTTTCGACCGAGCAGGCGATCCGCATTCTCGGCGGCGACCGCACCGCGCGGCTTGAAAAGCTCAAATGCTTCGAAGACGGGCTATTGAACATGACGCTGCTGGCGCTGCGATTTTCGCGCTACGCCAACGGCGTGGCGATGCAGCACGGCAAGGTCTCGCGTGCCATGTTTCCTGAGTTCAAGATCGACTCAATCACCAACGGCGTGCACGCGCCCACGTGGGTTGCAGAACCGGTGCAGCAGATGCTCGATATGCACATTCCCTCGTGGCGGCGCGACAATCTCTATCTGCGCAACGCCATCGATCTGCCGGAGCAAGAGATTATCGATGCCCATCGGCGCGCAAAAGAAGGTCTCTTTACCGAGGTCGCGACGCGTACGGGACTGGTGCTCAATCCTGGCGTGCTGACCCTTGGATTTGCGCGCCGTGCCGCTACATACAAGCGCGCCAGCTTACTCTTCACCGATCCCGAACGGCTGCTGAAAATTGCGACAGAAGCGGGCGGGTTGCAAATACTCTATGCCGGCAAGGCGCATCCGCAAGATCTGCCCGGCAAGGCCCTCATTCACAACGTTATTGAGACTGCCGGCAAGCTCTCGAACGATATGCTGCGCATTGTTTACCTCGAAAATTACGCGTGGGATCTGGGAGCACTGCTCACTGCGGGCGTCGATGTCTGGGTGAATACGCCTCGCCGGCCGTACGAAGCGTCCGGAACGAGCGGCATGAAGGCTGCGCTGAACGGCGTTCCAAGCTTATCGATTCTTGATGGCTGGTGGATCGAAGGATGCATCGAAGGGTTTACGGGCTGGGCGATCGAAGATGGCGCTGACGATGCTGAAGAGGCAGACTCACTTTACGAAAAGCTTGAAAAGGCGGTGGTGCCGCTGTACCTTTCGGCGCCGGAAAAATGGGCGCGCATGATGCGCACCACGCTGGCATTCAATGGGTCTTTCTTCAATACCAATCGCATGGTCAAGCAGTACACGCGCAATGCGTACTACCCCGTAAAGCTGCTGGACCAGTTAAAAGGGAAAGAAGAGAGCCCGCAGGTTGTCAGTGCCCACCAACAAGTGTTGGTGGGATAGGGCCACTGAGCCTCTGCCCTGACGACGCATTCGTTAGCTCAGGGGCCTGATTTCGCTCGACGTACCACCGGCAGCCGGCACATAGCATTTCTGCGTATAGTCCATCACCATGCGGTCCGCGTTGAATCGCCATCCGAGGGTGCGGATGGTGCGCTTCATGCGCTTGATCCAACCTTGGGGCAGCCCGTCGCGGTCACGCGAATAATACAGCGGAATGAGTTCATCGCGGAGCACGCGATAGAGGTCCTCACCATCGCGGCGGTCATGCACATCCATGTTGGAGTGGGTCCTGCCAGAGCCGATAGCAAATCCATTAAGCCCGTCGTAGGCTTCGGCCCACCATCCATCGAGTACCGATAGATTCAAACCGCCGTTGAGAACGACTTTCTGGCCGCTGGTCCCGGACGCTTCGAGAGGGCGACGCGGATTGTTGAGCCAGACGTCTACACCCTGTACAAGGTGGCGGCCTACATTGATGTCGTAGTCCTCGATGAAAACGAACTTGTCGGCAAAATCAGCGTCTCGCATCATTTGCGCGATCTGTTGCAACACTCTCTTTCCCGGCTCGTCATGAGGATGCGCCTTGCCGGCAAAAAGGAATTGCACCGGACGTTTCGCATCATTGACCATCGCCGCCAGACGCTCGATGTCAGCAAGCAGCAGGTTAGCGCGCTTGTAGGTTGCAAAACGACGCGCAAATCCGATGGTGAGCGCATCAGGGGATAAGACTTTGCCCAGTCGCTGCAAGGCCTGGGGCGATTCTGCGCGGCGCTCAGCTTGCTCCCGCGCCCGACGGCGCACAAAGGCGAGCAGTTGGGCTTTAAGACTAAGATGCGTTTCCCACAGTTCGCCATCGTCGACGTTTTCGATGCCTTCCCAGGTATGTTTCGATCCGCTCTTGTCTTGCCAACCCACACCCAAATGGCGGGCGTAGAGACGGCTCATTTGCGGCGCCAGCCACGAGGGTACGTGTACACCGTTGGTGATGTGACCGATAGGCACCGCGTCCTCAGGCCTACCGGGATAAAGATTTTTCCACATGGCGCGGGAGACCTCGCCGTGCAGCGATGAGACGGCGTTAACCCGGCGAGCCAGCTTGAGCCCAAGCACGGTCATGCAGAATTGTTCCTGGTTGTCGGTAGGGTTCTCGCGGCCAAAGCCCATCAAATTTTCCTGCGAAATGCCAAGCTGCTCACGCAGCGGACCGAGATGCTCTTCTATAAGTTCTGGATTAAAGCGGTCGTGTCCCGCAGGAACCGGTGTGTGCGTGGTGAAAATCACTTCGCGCGGAATCTGGCTCGCAGCCGCGTAGAAGTCCAAGCCTTCTTCTTCCATGCGATTGCGAATCGCCTCGAAAACGACGAAGCCGCTGTGTCCTTCGTTCAGATGCAGCACGCCTGGATTGATACCCATTGCTTTCAATGCGCGGAACCCGCCGACCCCGAGCACCAGTTCCTGACGAATACGGGTGCGCGCATCACCGCCATAGAGACGCGATGTGGTTTCGAGATCCTCAGGCGCGTTGCCGGCGACGTTTGAGTCGAGCAGGAGCAGATCGCAGCGACCAACTTTGATGCGCCACACCTTGGCGCAGATAGTGCTGCCGCGTGTCGCAATTTCAACTACGACGGGTCGTCCATTGATCCCAATTGCAGGCTGCATGGGAAGTTGATTGACGTCGGTCTGCAGGTATTCTTCGCGTTGCCAGCCGTTTTGATCGAGGCGCTGCAGAAAGTAGCCGTGCGAGTAGAAGAGCCCAATGCCGACCAGCGGAATGTCGAGGTCAGACGCACTCTTGATGTGATCGCCCGAGAGCACGCCGAGACCGCCAGAGTAAATGGGCAAAGACTCATGCATGCCAAATTCAGCAGAGAAATATGCGACCGGCCGCGGCCGCAGGATGCCCGCATTGGCTGCGCCCCAGGTCCGGTCCTCGAGCAGGTACTCTTGCTGGCGGCGATAGACGTAATTGATGCGGCTGTGCAGAACTTGTTCGGTGGCGCGCCGCTCGATTTCTCCCAACGGCATTTCATTGAGCAGCGCGACTGGGTTTTGATTCAGCTCCCGCCACCGGACCGGATTCAAATCGCGAAACAGACTGACGCTTTCAGGGTCCCAGCTCCACCACACATTGCGGGCGAGCGACCAGAGCCGCTCCTGAACGGGAGCGATGAAACGATCGAGAGTGCGCGCTTCGCTGACCACGGGTGCGACCTGGTTGGCTGCCTCGACCAGCATACGAATTTCTTCGTCGCGGAAGATGCGCGCTTCTTTAGTTTGAACGACGAGCACCCCTTGCAAAACACCGCGATCGATCAGGGGCACGCCGAGGAACGAGTGATACTCTTCTTCGCCCGAGTCCTTGAAGAACTTATAGCGAGGATGCTTGCTGACGTCATCGACGGCCACAGGGCGGAGCTGCTCGGCAATCAGGCCCGCGAGGCCCTCGTGGAGAGACATACGCAGCCTGCCGACGCAGCTTGGATGGAGGCCGACGGTCGCCGCGAGAATGAGGTTCGATCGATCAGGCTCAAGCAGATACGCCGAACAGACATCGGTGTGGAAGCGCGCTGCGATCAGCGCTACGACGTTGCTGAGCGTCGCCGCCGGTTTGCCTCCTTCTTGCGTGAGGCTGGTGATTTCATCCATTGTTAAAACCAGGTCGACGGCTGTCGCTTCAGGAGAACTGCTCATCAATTTACCCTACCTCCGACCTAAATTGAGTTCCATAATTCAAAGAAAAATATATGTGCCCGGCAGCAAAAGAAAATCGAAAGACTATGAGCTGAAACTGCAAAGCGCCCAACAAGTGGATTGCCTGGGGAAAAATAAGCCTGCACGGTAGTTCTGGGGTGGCTGGTGATTCTGGATAGATTCGACGATATCATCAATTCTTCCGCTGGTTGCGAAGAACAGTAAGCCTCACTGTCGTTTTCATGCGAGTCATGAGAAGCAAGAGTTCAGGGACGACGGTCGCTTTTGCCGGCGAATGGAATTCAGTCGCCCGGCGCTTCTTCCAGTTCCGAACCGATGCGGCGCAGTTTCATTACGCGCCATTGCAGTTTGTCGAAGAAGAGGTAAACCACTGGCGTGGTGAAAAGGGTCAGCATCTGCGAAACGATGAGGCCGCCGACGATGGTAATGCCGAGGGGCTTGCGCAGTTCCGATCCGACGCCCATGCCGATGGCCAGCGGCAGGCCGCCGAACAACGCAGCCATGGTGGTCATCATAATCGGCCTGAAGCGCATGAGGCAGGACTGGTAGATGGCCTCAATCGGTTCAAGGCCCTGATCGCGCTCGGCCTGCAAGGCGAAGTCGATCATCATGATGGCGTTCTTCTTCACAATCCCGATGAGCAGGATGACCCCAATCAGCGCGATGATGCTCAGGTCGGTGCCAGTTAGCAGCAGCGCGAGGATTGCGCCTACACCCGCGGGAGGCAGCGTAGAGAGAATGGTGAGGGGATGGATCAGGCTCTCATAGAGGATGCCGAGCACGATGTAAACCGCCACCAGGGCCGCGAGGATGAGATACGGCTCGTTGCGCAGGGAATCTTGAAACGCTTGCGCCGTGCCTTGGAACGTGGCGTGAACGGCTGACGGCATGCCCATCTCGGCTTGAGCTCTCTGCAGAGCAGTAACCGCATCGCCGAGCGCCACGTTGGGAGCAAGGTTAAAGGTGAGGGTTACAGCCGGATACTGGCCCTGATGATTCACGGCCAGAGATGTGCGTTTTTGCTCATAGTGCGCGATGGCCGAGAGCGGCACCATTGCCCCGCTGGACGTGGTGGCAGGACTTGTTGACGTATTCGGGAGTCCACCGGCTGCGTCGGGTGCGGAGGTGCCAGTGGCAGTCGCAGTCGAACTGCTCCCGCTGGCAGTGGATAGAGCCGACGTCGGCAATAAAGATGAAGCGTTCGCAGCAGGGGTGATCGCGGTCGAAGACTGCGTCGGGACCGTCGTTGAGATGCCTGGGGTTGAAGAGGTCGTGACACGATTGCCTCCCGACGTGGGGAAGATCGCTGCTGCTCCGGCCGATCCGGTCGGCGCAGTCGGCGAGGTCGATGCGGAAGCGGCAGCACCAAGCGCCGCGCTGTTAGTCAACGCCGTGGCCGTCGCAGAAGTCGCCGTCGGAGCGCCAACCACATTGCTGGCCTTGATGTAAATGTTATCGAGCGCGTCAGGGCTGAGTTGGTATCGCGGATCGACCTCCATTACAACGAAATACTGATTGAGCCCGGTATACATGGTGGACACCTGGCGCTGGCCGAAGGCATCGTAGAGCACCTGATCGATGGCCGCGGCGCTGATGC
>JANXYB010000059.1 GCA_025350325.1 Acidobacteriaceae bacterium | reverse complement strand
ATCCTCTCTACCTGCCGCAGGCCAAGGTTTACGACGGTAGCTGTGCGCTCGGCCCCGGGATTCTCGTCACGAGTGGCTCCATGCCTCATTCAACCGAGATCGTGATCGAGATTCTTCGCGACGGCCGCATCGAGTTTGCGGGGTCGGTTGCGCTCAACGAGTTGAAGCGCGATCCGATGACGCTGATCGAATACTTGATGCGCGACAATTCTTTTCCGGCAGGATTGTTCTTGATGACGGGGACAGGGATCGTGCCGCCAAGCTCGTTCACCCTGGCCGGCGGCGACTTGATCCGCATAACGATTGAGCCAATCGGTACACTGGAAAACGAAGTGGCGTGACGTGCACACACCGGCGACGGCAGCCCGATCTGCTGGTGGTGTAACGCGGCTCATTAGGGCAAGGCAGCTAGTGCCGTGCGGCTTTCAGGGCCTCAGTCAACGCGGGTACGACTTCAAAGAGATCGCCAACTATACCGTAGTCGGCAACTTCGAAAATGGGTGCATCCGCGTCCTTGTTGATGGCCACGACGCACTGCGATCCCTTGATGCCAACCAAATGTTGAATCGCGCCAGAGATACCAACAGCAAGATAAAGCTTTGGCGCGACCGTCTGGCCGGAGCTGCCTACCTGCCGCTCGATCGGTAGCCATCCGTTGTCGCAGATGGGCCGCGATGCCGCCAATTCAGCACCAAGTGCCGTAGCCAGTTCTTGCACGAGCGGTAGATTATCCGCTTCCTTGATGCCTCTGCCGACTGCAACGATCAATTGCGCGGAGCCCAAATCAACCGTCTGCGCAGCGCCCCGGAATGGTTCGCTGGGCTTGGTACGAATTTGCCCGGCTTCTATCGTGGGCGAAAACGTCGTTACTTCAGCAGTACCCGCATCGGCGGTTTCGCCACGAAAGGCTCCAGACTGTACGGAAATGAAGCACGGTCCGGCGCCATGAGCTTTGTAGCTGCCCGCCAGGCGACCCTGCATAAGCTGCCGTGTGAAGAGAGGACCATCCTCAATGGCGACGACATCCCCGATCAGCACCTGGTTCAATCGCGCAGCGAGTGCCGGCGCATAATCGCGCACCTGGTACGTGTGAGGGAAGACGACGAAGTCCGGCGATTCGGCGCGGAATAGCTGCTCGAGCGCGAGCGTGAATCCGTCTGAAGTGTACTGCGACAACAGAGGATGCTCGACACGCACAACTTTGGCAACGCCCTTCGATGCAACCTCTGCCGCTAGCGATTCAGTTTGCGCGCCGACTACGATGGCGTTGGGCTTCTCGTTTCTTTGCGAAGCCAGCTTTTGTGCGGCGGAGACGGCTTCCCAACTGATGCGGCCGATGCGGCCTGCTCTATCTTCGATGACTACCCAGATGCCGCTCATATAACTCGCACCTCAAACTTCAGTTTTTCAACCAGCGCCGCCGCAGCTTCCTTAGCGGTCCCAGGCAACATCTGCGTAGACTTTTGCTTTTGGGGAAGAGTGATGTTTTCAAGCGAGACCACAGGCGTGCTTTCAACGTTCAGTTCCACTGCGGTCACAAGGCGCACCTCTTTTGTTTTGGCCCGCTTGATGCCCATGAGGGTGGCGTAGCGCAGTTTGTTGCCGCCTGATTGAATGGTGAGCACGGCCGGCGTGGGCAATTCGATGGTCTGAAACCATCCTTCTTCAAGTTCGCGCTTCACTGTGAGGCCGGCTTCCGTCTTCTCGACATGCAAGATGAGAGATGCATGGGGAAGTCCCAGCAGTTCACCCACAATCACGCCTGTTTGTCCGTAGCCCAGATCATCCGACTGCAGACCGGTGAGGATAAGATCCGGGCTCTCAGGCTTGAGCGCTGCGGCCAACAGCCGCGCAACCCCTAAGACATCGCGCTTGTTCAAGTCGTCGCATTCGATATGAATGCCGCGGTCTGCGCCCTTGGCAAGCGCCTCGCGGATGGTTGAGCCGACCCGCTCTGGACCGACGCTGACAACTACCACCTCGCCGCTATGCTTTTCCTTTAACTGCAACGCCTCTTCCAGCGCGTATGCGTCCGACTCGTTCATGGCATACTGCAAATCGGATTCTTCTATCCATCTCCCTGACGCATCGATGTGAACCTGCGCATCGCGTTCGGGTACTTGTTTAATAGCAACGACAATCTTCATGCGGTCATGCTCCCGTTCAATTTGCTTCCATCCTGCGGTAGACCACGCGCAGTCAGTTGAGCGATGTCCATAAGACGTGGCGCGGCTTCACCAGACGACGCGAGCGCATCACGAAACATCGTGTTGCAGAAGGGGCAGGCCGTTCCCACGGTCGTCGCTCCGGTTGCGGCTAATTCCTGCGCGCGCACATGGCTGACCCGCTCGCCTGTCTCTTCGCCCAGAAACACCAGGCCGCCACCAGCGCCGCAGCAGAAACTTCGCTCGTGCGAACGCGGCGCCTCGATCACGTCTCCGGCAAGCGATGCAACCGCACGTGGTTCTTCGTAGACGTTGCGATAGCGGCCAAGGTAGCAAGGATCGTGATAGACGATCTTTTCTGCTGGTTCGGTACCGGCTGCCTTTTGTTTAGGAAGTTTATCGGCATAGCGGGCTAAAAATTCGCTGTGATGTTCGATCTCGGGTGGCGTGCCAAATTCCTTCCAGTCCTCTTGAATCGTGCGCACACAATGCGGACAAATCGAAACAATCTTCTTCACTTTGTTCTGCGCGAGCAATTCAAGATTAGCCTCGGCCAATTGCTGAAAGAGCAGATCATTGCCCAGACGCCGTACCGGATCGCCAGTGCATTTTTCTTTACGCATGACGCCGTAGCTGGTGCCGAGGTAGTTCATCACGCGGGCAAAATCGGCAATGATTTCGCGGCCTTTGGGATCGTATCCGCCCATGCAGCCGAGCCAGAGGCAGTACTCCTGCGTGCCATCGAAAATGGGGAACTGCTGCTTTTGGATAAATTTATCGCGCTCCATGGCGCTCATGCCGAGTGCGTTGGAACCTCGCTCCAATGCGAGAAAAAGTTTCGCGCCGTGATTGTCTTCCCATGCGCCGGTATTGACTGCGCCGCGGCGCAGGCCAATCAGAATCGGTAAATGCTCGATGCCTACTGGGCATTGGAATTCGCATGCGCCGCAGGTAGTGCATTGGAAGACAGCTTGCTGCGAATTGTACTTTCCCAACAGCGGCTCTTGAGACGCGGGGCCAAGGTCGTTGAGGTAGTTGCGCACTCCCAGTATGATTTCTTTCGGGTTGAGAATCTTGCCTGTGTTGTTAGCGGGGCAGTGCTCCGTGCAACGACCGCACTCCACGCAGGAGTAGGCCTGAAGGCTCACCAACTGCGTCAAATCGGTTCCCGCAACGAGACCAAAGTCCTCATCACCGGCTAACGGTGGAATCTGGCTGAAGCCGCCGCGCGACAAGAATACCGTGGCAGGACTGAGGACCAGGTGTAGATGCTTGGTATGCGGAATCAACGGCAGAAAAATCAGCAGCGCCAACGTATGCACCCACCAAAGCACGCGCGTGACCGGGTCTGCATCGGCCACAAAAAACGCTGCCAGGTAGGTCACCATCAATACCAGAATGAGAAGAGCGACCATGCCGGACCCGTACGATAGATCCTTGCCAAGCCAGCGCGGGCGTACGAGAAAGCGCCGTACGAAAAGGCCGATGATGCCTGCGGCGCAGGCCACGGCAAATGCGGCAGCGAAGTAGAAATAGAAGCGTCCAATCAGGCTGGCCGGATTCAAAAAGCCGCTGCCAAGGCCTACCGCGACGTGATTGAGGGTTACGATGGCGAAAGCGCAGAAGCCCCAGAAGACAAAAGCGTGCGCGATGCCGGGCAGAGGCCGTTCCCGTATCACTTTGGCTTGACACAGCACTTCCCAGAAGAAGTCCCAAACCCGGCGGCCCGCGGGAAAAAGATGGAAATCCACATCCTTTTTCGATTTCAGGATTTTGTTGAGGATCGGACCGAAGCGCTGCCAGAAAAGCACAAATGACGTCAGGATCAGGGCAACGAATAAGACCTTCTCAATCGTCGAGAAGTATTGCGGCTCAGCTAGCGTAGAAGAGAAGAAAATCATAAGCGAACCAATTCACGATACACGATCACGGCGATGGGCGTCGCGACGCTCGATGCGCTCATGACAACAGAAATAGATGGACGTCTCACTCGGTTCGACGGGCTTTTGGCCAGGTCGGGCCCACAAGCAAAATCGTGTAGATGGCACTTTCTTCGTAGAGGGGACCTCGTTCGCGCAGGAAGGTCGGAAGCTGAGCGCCGACAATCCAAATCTGTACGTTGGGTGGCTGCTTGCCTACCAGCGGCGCGACGATTCCTGCAACGCCCCCTAGCTCAAGCTTGATTTCGTATTTGATGGCCTGACGCGGAAATCCGGCAATAGAGACGGTTTCTTTTCCAGCGGGAGTAATTGCAAGTTTGATCAACCTGGGCTTGGGAGTGGCAACGAGCATCGACACTTTGGTTTCAGGACTCGTCGATACGACGTTTTTAGCGATAGAGGTGATCAAGCCGTTATATAGGTCAGCGGGCAGATCGAGATGCTCGGTCTTTGCCACTTCGTTGCCGTCTTTTCCTGTTGTACGAACTGTGACATTACCTGACGCAACATCGATTGCAAGGTCAAGCGGGTGCGGGAACGCTGGACCCTTTTGTATATGCCGGTCCGAGATGAGTCGAAAATTTCCTCGTTGATTGAAGGTGGTAGTTTCATCGTCGATCGAGCCGTCCTTGAACCGGAAGGTGAGATAAGAAGTGACGCGGTCGCCGTGAACCCTTTGCAGCAAATCGCCGACTGCAACAATTTTGCCGTCTTCAGTGCTTAGAGAGAGAAAGCCGTGCTCCACGCCTTCCACGTAACGTACGGGAATGGGCTCGGCTAGATTGCGGAGCGGCGCACAGCAGGCCAGCAGTGCCAATAACCAGGCATATCTAATTTCGCGGATCGGCGGAGCGGTCATGGCAAATTCCCGCGGCAGCAGGGAAAACTGGTCTGAGTCATTGAATATCTAGATGTTATGGCGACAATAACCGTTGCCTTCTAAAGGAGATGGACGTGGCAACCAATAAGATTTTGTGGTGAGTCGGAAGGAAACGCGGATATACTGCTCGCGCCTCTGGGAGGGGGTAGAAATGCGCATGATGTTGAAAGTCTCATTCCTCGTTGAAGCCGGAATACAGCCGTAAGAAGCGGCACTCTTGGATCGAAGATCCAGCACATCCTCGCAGAACTGAAAACGGAAGCGGCGTATTTTGCCGAAGACGGCGGGCAGCGGACCGGGTACATATTTTTCGATGAAGCAATCGTCCCAGTTGACCGCCATCGCCGAGCCATGGTTTCTTGCGTTCAATGCGAGTGTCACCGTGCGCCCCGCTATGTCGTCTGAAGACCTCGCCGAAGGCTTGCCCGCGATGGCTAAAGCCGTTGAAAACTACGGAGAAGCTGATTCCGCAGCCGACTGGACAAACTTCCCAATTGTTCACTCGGCCTCTCCCGTCCAAAGTTTCCGTTCAAATCAACAACGCAGAATTTTTGAAGAGTCGATGCCCTTGGTGGCATTTCGCGTGTCGACCACGAGTTGGGACTGCTCGACGATAGCTCGGTAGTCGTAGGTCGAATGGTCGGTAACGATAACCACCGCGTCATACTGCGCCAGATTTTCCAACGGCGTATTGATCATATCGAGCGCGTAATGGCGTCCGTGGCCAACGGTTGCGAAGTAGGGGTCGTTGTATGACACGACCGCGCCTTTTTCGCGAAGCAACTCAATGATGGTCAGCGAAGGGGACTCGCGCAAATCATCTATATCGCGCTTGTAGGCAACCCCCAGGATCAACACCTTCGACCCATTCACACTCTTGCATGATCGATTTAGACCGGCATTGATTTGTTCAATCACGAAATAGGGCATGTTGATATTCACTTGTCCGGCAAGCTCGATGAATCGCGTGCGGAAGTCGAATTCCTTTGCCTTCCAGGAAAGATAAAAGGGATCGATCGGGATGCAGTGTCCGCCTAATCCTGGGCCGGGGTAGAAGGCTTGAAATCCGAAGGGCTTGGTCTTGGCGGCCTCGATTACTTCATAAATGTCGATGCCCATCTTCATGCATAACTGCTTGAGCTCATTCACCAGGGCAATATTTACGCAACGATAAATGTTCTCGAGCAGCTTGGTCATTTCAGCAGTCGCGGTGCTGCTGACAGGGATCACGCGGCGAAAAATGCTTCCGTAAAAGGCGGCGGCGAGTTCAGAAGCGGCCGGGCTGCAGCCACCGACGACTTTTGGAATATCGTGGCGCTCAATGGTGTCGTTGCCGGGATCTTCCCGCTCTGGCGAGAAGGCGACGTAGACTCCTGACTCATCCAGTTTTCGTGAGACTTTTATACCGCTCGGATTGCCCTTTTCAAGCAGCGGAACCACAATCTCGTCGGTCGTGCCGGGGTATGTTGTGCTCTCGAGAACGATCAGTTGCCCCTCATGAATATAAGGAGCGATCGACTCCACCGTAACCCTGACATAGCGCAGATCGGGTTCGTTATGCTCATTCAGAGGTGTAGGGACACAGATAATGACTGCATCCATGTCGGCAATTTCAGCGTAATCAGACGTGGCGCGAAAACCAGATTTCTGCGCCTGTTGAACAGATTCAGCAAGGATGCGAACGATATATGAGCCGCCCGCATTCAGGGTGCTCACTTTTTTAGCCTCGATGTCGAATCCGATCACCTGAAATCGCTCCTCGCTGAAGAGGAGGGCTAGCGGTAATCCTACGTAACCCATTCCAATGATGCCGATTCGGGCTTGGCGGGTCTCAACTCTTTTCTTTAACTCTCCCAGAGAGTTTAGGAAGCCTGTAGTCATATTCATAATTGTAATGGCAAGTTGCACTTTAGTACTACGGAACAAATTACCAATGGTAGTGCTCCTTTGGAGCACTTGCCAACATCTTGCGGAGTGCAAGTACATCTGCGGGCTAAAATTCTGCGAATGCTGCACTTCGAGAGTCGAGATGTATCATTCAGGGTTGGGTATCGGCGCTATTCCTGCGCCGAGCAAGGGGAATACTGTTGGCAAGTTATCTTGTGACGGGGGCGGCAGGTTTTATTGGCCGCTCGATCGCCGCAGCGCTCTTAGCGCGCGGCGAAGCGGTTCGCGGCATTGACAACTTCATCAGCGGCAGGCGAACCAACCTCGTTGGTCTGGAAGCAATGGAGTTCATCGAAGGGGACCTAGTGGACCCGTTGACCTGCGCCAAAGTTTGCCAGGGTGTGGAAATCATTTTTCACGAAGCCGCGTTGGCTTCGGTCCCGCGATCCGTCTCCGACCCCGTAAGCACGAATTTGAACTGCGTAACAGCAACCCTTAATCTCCTCGTTGCCGCTCGGGCGGCCGGCGTGCGGCGTGTGATTTATGCCGGATCTTCGTCGGCCTATGGCGACACTCCCACCATGCCAAAGGTCGAAACCATGATTCCTAATCCCATCTCGCCTTATGCGGTGGCCAAACTAGCCGGTGAGCAATACATGCGGGTGTTTGCGCGGGTCTATGGGCTTGAGACGGTGGTGCTGCGCTACTTCAACGTTTTCGGACCCTACCAGGATCCCAGCTCGCATTATTCAGGTGTATTGGCGAAGTTTTGCCATCGGATGCTAGCGGGCGAGCCTGTAACGATCTACGGGGACGGGGAGCAGAGCCGCGATTTTACTTACATCGAAAACGTGGTCCACGTCAATCTACTCGCCGCAGCCGCGCCTGTGGAAAAAGTCTCTGGTCAGATGATGAACGCTGCCACCCAATGCGCCATCACGCTCAATAAAACGTTCGAGATTCTTTGTGAGTTAACGGGATACAAAGGAAAGGCGACATACGAAGAGGCGCGCGCCGGTGATATTCGCGATTCTCTGGCTGACCTTCAGCTTGCGAAGGAGTTGCTCGATTACGAGCCTACGGTTGATTTCCGCGAGGGACTGCGGCGCACGGTGGAGTGGCACCGAATGAGCGAGTCAGTGAGCGGACTCGAGAGGAATTAGCGCGTTCTGGCTTCTTCTGATGTGATGTAACTCACTACCGATTCTATGTTTGAAGGGCGACACTGTGGGAAACACTCCGCAGCCGCTATTCGTCGTGATTTCTGAGAGCGCGGGTCGGAGAGCTTTGATGAGGGGCTCACGAAACGTGCTGAAAATCCCCAATTTTACCGACGAACAGGAAGATCTGCTTGCCGAACAGATGCAGGCAGGGAGACACCGCAGTTCCTCTACGTCGTTGCGAGAGCTTTGGTCTGTGGTTTCGCGAAGATGGCGGTTTGCTGTTTCAGTGATTGGAAGTTTGCTGCTAGCGTGTTTGCTGTACTGCGTGCTGGCGCCCAATGAGTATGAAGCCAGCGCCAAGGTGGCATTGCGCGTAACTCCGGCAACGACCTTGAGCGTGACGGGAACCGATGCGACGGTGCCGGGTGGACTCGCGTCTGGCTTGATGCAACTGGAAACTCTCGGGAACATTTTTCGCAGCGATCAATTGGCGTGGAGAGTTATCAAGAGCGAGAAGCTCTACCAATCGAGCGCGTTCATGGGAAAATCTCATGACAAGTTTCCCGAATTTCGCCCCGATGCTCCTGACGTGGATGCACAGAGCTATCTGATCGAACGGTTCCAGCGGTTGCTGACAGTTCAGACGCTGCCGCGCACATTGATTGTGCAACTCCGTTTTCGCTCAAGAGACCCTGTTGTTTCAGCCGCGGTGTTGAACGCACTCATTCGCTCCTACAGCGAGTCGGACCGGGAGTCTCGTGTGCAGGCCACTGCCGAGGCGGCGGGTTGGTTAAATACGCAGCTCATGCAGTTGAAATCGCAGATTGATAAAAGCGATCGGAAACTATATGCATTTCAGAAACAGCATGGAATTCTCAACGCACCGGAAACGCTCGCCGACGGCAGGCCTGGCGAGGCCCAGCACACCGCCGCGTTTCTAGAGGTTGATCAGCTTGACAGAGAACTTGTGAATGCCTCAGCCGATCGGGTGCTGCGTGAAGCAGAATATCGCGCCGCCGCTGCAGGCGACCCGGAGTCTGTGCTTGATGCCGATGCGCGCTTGCAGGGTGGGACCGGCGCGTTTGCGTCGGCGTTGTTGCAGCAGCTTCACTCACATCGGAGCGAATTGGAACAGGAGCAGGCGCTGCTTCGCATCGAACATGGCCCGAACTTTCCCCGTGTGGTGGAGATTCAAAATCAGTTGCAGGACATAGATATTCAACTCAAGGCGGAAGACGCCAAGCTGCTCGAACGGTTCCGCAATGCGATGAGGACAGCGATGGACCGCGAACAACTCATGCGCAGAAGCCTGAAACAGAGCGCGCGCGAAGGCATGAAGCTGAACCAATCCGCTAGCGAGTACGACTCCATGCGCCAAGAGGCCAACGCAAGTCATGCGCTGTACGTGCGTGTTCTTGAGAAGGCAGAGGAAGCTGGTCTGGCTGCCGGCATTCACAATTCTGATATCTCGGTTGTCGATTACGCGCGACCGCCAATGAAGCCGGTCGCTCCAGATCCGCTTTTATATTTCGCTATCACATTGTTTGCCGGGCTGTGGATGGCCGTCGGAGGTGCGTTCGTGCTCGAATCTTTCCGCCCCTCCATCCGTCGTGCGGCGTCTTTGCTCGTGCTTTTTCTGGCTGCCGCCGCAATGATAAATGCGCAAGCGCCTACGCCGAGCACGTCGGGGCTGCCCACCGGCGTGGCCCGCATTCCTCAGTCAAGCGAAATAAGGGGTCATCCAAACCCAAAGACAGCGCCGGTGATTTGGACAGGGACCGGTGCACCAGGAAGAACTGCGCCAGCTTCTAATTCACCCGGGGGCGCTGCGACGATGCCTGCACCTATCGGGCCTGGAGATTCTCTAGAAGTCGGCGAAGCGCACTCCGGCGAATCTCGCGCGTCGGTGCGCGTCTCGAATGCAGGGACGGTGACCCTCGCACTCGCGGGTGAAGTGCAAGTGGCGGGAATGGACGAGCAGGCAGCCGCACACGCTATTGAGGCCGCGCTCATCGGCCGCGGCATGCTGCTGCATCCTCAAGTCACAGTGTTGGTGACGGCTTATGCAGGGCAGGATGTCAGCATACTTGGCGAGGTGGGGCGCCCCGGCGTATATGCATACACGGTGCATCATCGGTTGCTTGATCTGATCTCTGCCGCGTCTGGGGTGGGAGCGAATTCTGGCCGACTCGTGACGATCATTCATCGCGACGATCCGAAAACTGTGCTTCCGGTGGCGCTCGACCCCAATGGCACAGACAGCACCCTCGACCATAATCCGGAACTGCTGCCCGGCGATACCGTGCAAGTAAGCCGCGCAGGCCTGGTGTACGTAGTAGGCGACGTTGTTCGTCCCGGCGGCTTTCCGGTCGACCCTGTGCAAGGCATCTCTGTGGTGCAGGCATTGTCGCTGGCATGGGGTCCTGGGCAGAATGCTTCGCTCTCGAAAGCGTTGCTGATTCGCGAACAAGCAGGTGGACGCACCCTGACTACTCTAAATCTCAAACGTATGCTGCGCGGTCTCGATCCTGACCAGCCCATTCACGATCGCGACATTCTTTTCGTGCCCGATTCGATGGCCAAGAACTTATGGAACCGGACGATGGAATCGGTAATTCAATCTGCGGCGGGTGTGAGTATTTACGCGGGCCTGGTTTACTCGCAAAGGTTTTAGGCGATGCGCCGGATTTCGTGGATCATGCTGTTGCTTTTTGTCTTCGCCATTCCATGGGAATATTCTCTCGAGCTTGGTGAGCCTCTCGGGAACATTGCGCGTGTGATCGGGTTGGCGCTCCTTCTCGTTGCTGTTCTTTCAGTTTTACAAAGTGGGAAGATGCGCACTCCGGGCCCAATGCAATGGGCAGTTGTGGCCCTTTATCTCTGGTATTGCTGCACCTATTTTTGGACCATCGATCCACAATCTACCCTGGCGAAATTGCGGGGCTATCCGCAGGAATTGATGATTGTGTGGCTGCTGTGGGAGTTTGTCGACAGCCCCGCACAGCTGCGATCAATACTGCGTGCCTGGCTTGCGGGGTCGTGGATACTCGCGCTGCTAACAATCGCGAACCTGATGTCGATTGAAGCGGCGGCGTCCGGCCAGATCCGATTCGCTGCGTATGGTCAAGACCCCAATGACGTGGCGCGATTTCTTGATCTGGGCTTTCCCGTGGCGGCGTTGTTATTAGACGGAGAACGGCGGTGGTGGGGCCGGGGCTTGGCGGTCGGATTCTTCCCGCTGGGTCTTATCGGCGTGCTGCTCACCGCATCGCGCGGCGGCTTTGTGGCGGCAACAGTTTCGCTGATCGGTTGTGCACTCTTGCTCCTGAAGAATCATGGGCGCGCGGTATATGGTGGAGCGTTTGCTTTACCGTTTGTGGCTGGACTGGTGTGGTTCGCTACGCCCCACGAGACGTTTGCGCGGCTTGGCACCATCGGTGAACAACTACGGGGCGGCGATCTGAATCAGCGGTTGAACATCTGGGTGGCAGGCTGGCGCGCGTTCGCGCAGGCGCCGTTGCTTGGTCATGGAGCAGGCTCGTTTACGGTCGCATCTGGTCTGGCAGCGATTGATACCGCGCACAATACAGCTCTATCACTCGCTGTCGAAGGCGGCCTCTGCGCCTTGTTCGCGTTTGCGGTGATTGTTGCGATAACTATTTATTCAGCGTTCACAAGCCGTGGTGCGGTGCGCATTGGTTTACTTACCCTCTTGACGGTTTGGACCCTCTCCGCAATGGTCGGCACGGTTTGGGAGAGCCGCACAACCTGGCTCTTGATTGCAGTCGTGGTTTGCGCCGGACGCCTCGTCATCGAAATGCCCGCAGTAATGGCACTCGCTTTTGATCCGGTTGGACAACTGTCACAGCCCGATCTGGTTTTCGACCTCGAATGAACGACACTATCGCAGGATTCAAACAGGGAAGGCTCGATCGCCGCATGCCGGCCCAGTATCTTCTCCGATTCGACGATCTCTGTCCCACTGCATCGCGCGCGAAGTTTCAACGCTTTATGCCCATGATGCAGGAGTTCCGTATCAAGCCGATTCTCGCCGTCGTCCCAGATAATCGGGATCAAGAGCTTATGGTTTCGCCGCATGATTTCGAATTCTGGAGCGAGATGCGAGCGATGGAAAGCGCCGGTGCGACCGTTGCTATACATGGCTTTCAGCATGTGTGTCGGAGTCGAGGAAAGGCACTGCTGCCAGTAAATCGACCCACTGAATTTGCCGGTATTCCTGAGGAGCTACAGCGGCAATGGATTTGCGCAGGCTTGAAAATACTGCGTGCGCACGGCCTCAATCCGCGGCTATGGGTCGCGCCTCGACATGGATTCGATCACGTCACGCTGCGCGTCTTGAAGAGCCAAGGAATTAAGTTCATTTCGGACGGGTTGGCGCGTGTTCCATTTGTGCGAGGCGGTGTCACATGGATTCCGCAGCAACTGTGGGAACCGGTTGAGCGCAAAGGGGGCCTCTGGACGATTTGCTTGCATAGCAACACCGCTGACGACGCTGCGATAGAACGGCTGTATAGGTTCGTGCGACAGCATGCATGTCAATTCACTTCATTCGATGATGTTTGTGCGGAATACAGCTTTTCGGAGTTGCGCGTGTCTGAACGAATATATGAATGTCTCGCGACGGTGCGTCTTCGCGCGTCCCGACAAAAACAAGATTTGTTACGCCTGATGCGAATGACTAAGGGGCATCGCGTCTAACCTCACCGCGACCCCAATGCCAGTGGTTCAGGATTTCGCTCCAGCACGCTTTGATAGAGCGACTCCCAACGGTTCGAAACAGATTCGATGCTGAATCGTTCGACCACCGACCGGCGCGCTCTATCAGCCATCGCGGCCCTTGCCTCCATTGGCATCGCCATCAACTCGGTCATTCTTTTCGCGAGCGAACTGACACTGCCGGCCTCGGCGAGCAGTCCGGTATCGTCATCCACTAAAATGGCGAGGGTACCGGGTACTGCGGTCGCAACTATGGGTCGCGCACAAGCGCAGGCTTCCATCACCGCCATGGGCAGACCTTCCCAGCGCGAAGAGAGCACAAACCCGTCTGCGGCTTGCATCCAGCGGAGCACATTGGGCACGAAACCTAAAAAGCGTACTCGTTTGCCCAAGTCGAGTTCGATGGCGTATTGGGCTAATTCGTCTGCGAGCGTACCGGCACCTGCCACGACCAGACAGGAGCGATAGGGGATTGCGGCCATGGCGCGAAGCAGCGTCGGATAGTCTTTTACGGTTTCAAGTCTGCCCGCCGCGAGCCATAAAAATTCGTCGGTCAAGCGTAGTTCGTCTCGTACTTTCCGGCGAATGTCCGGATCAGGCTTCCACACTTCAAAATCGATTCCGTTGGGAATAATCTTTATCGTTTGCCTGGCGACGAGCCCGGCCGATAGCCATGCGTCAGCAGCAGCGGGACTGACGGCTGTGATTTCGTCTGTCATGCCTGCGCTGACGCGGTAACCGAGTTTGCGGCCGATGCGCCCGGTTCCTGAGGAATGAATGCTGTCGATTAGCACTCGCATCGGGGTCGCTAGCCGCGACCAGCGCGCCAACCATGCAGCGTGCGGAAGATGCGCATGAACCACGTCCGGCAGTTCATGTCGCAACCATCGACGAAAGCGCAACCAGCCGCGCGGATCGGCGAGACCTTTGCGCATTTCAAGTGAGTGGAAAGAAACGCCGGCCGCAATCACTTCGTCTGCCGCATCGCCGCCAGTGCCGGAAAGTGCGATGACAGTTACGCGCCAATTCCGCCGTACAAATTCTTTGGCGAGCAGCATGACCTGCCGCTCCGCACCGCCGATCTGATCGAGGGTCGGAATAAGGAGTGCGATATGCCTCATGGCCGGCTCCCATCGATAGTCGCATCGATCAAATCTTCGTACGCCTTGACTGCAACTTCAATACGAAACTGGTTGATCCATTCGTGCGCGAAACGCTCACCTGGCTTGAGCGTTTGCAGTGCCTTGACGAGAGAGGCTCTTAACGCCTGTGCCGAAACGTCACCCGCGATCCATGTTCCTGGCTGGGCGCGCAGCAGATCTACAATGCCGCGCGATGCAGGCATTGACACAAGCGGCAATCCCGCAGCTGCCGCCTCCAGCATGGCATTTGGCATACCCTCATGACGCGATGAAACGACCAGCAGCGAAGCTCCCGGAAAATAGAGCGCAGGAAAATCGACGTGCCCGAGGAAGCGTACCTTACTATCAATTCCGAGAGCGGCGGCTTGCGCCCTCAAGGCCGCTTCGCAAGTGCCTTCTCCGGCGATGCCGAGATTGGCGCTGGGATATTCCGCTAGAAATGCGGCGAATGCCTCTAACAAGATGTCGAATCCTTTTTCGTACGACAGTCTACCAACCGCAAGCAGATTCGGCCCATCGCTATGCCAAAGATTTGGCGCGTTGGCCGCGAACGTACGGATGCGGTCGACGTCAACCGGATTCAACAACACTGCGACCTTAGCCTGCGAGATGCGAAGGGCCGTACAAAGATCATCAGCCATGGCTTCAGACTGACAAATTACGCGATCTGCACGCCGATAGAAAAGGCGGTAGAGTAGGCCGGTGTATCCAGGCAGACTGCCGAAGCCGAGCGCCGAAGAGACAGTGGCGTTTTGACGAACCAGGACAATCGTTCGTGGCGGATAAAAAATCCGCAATAGAAGTACCAGAAGATTTAAATGCGTCATGCCTGACAAGATCACGGCAGGCCGCAACTGCCACACGAGTTTTACGAGCCTGAATGCAGAGTCTCGCACTCTGCGACCGCCCAAACAATGAACGGAAATCCCCTCAGGTACCAGCTTTTTGTCGAATGCAGCCTGAGACGCCAGTCCTAAATGAAGTTCATATTTGTAGGGGGACAGATTTTTTGCGAGAATTTCCGTGACCTGCTCGGCCCCGCCACCGCCCAGATGCGGGATCAAAAGTAAGACCCTGTGCCGCTTCGTCATAAACACGCCCGCGTGTCGGAGACTACCTGATCTGTTCATAATAGAGACGTGATTTGGCTCACACGCACATGTGTGCGCCGATGCTATGGTTTTGATTAATAAAGATTAATAATTCGACTCGGCACGAAATGCTTGCGGGCTTGGAATGGCTATCGGATCTGAGGGTTAATGCTTCAGACTAAGCGGCTAATCCTATCTTTGCATGGCCGAAAGCGAGTTTCTGCGGGTATTCCCCAACACCCGATAGCTTGACCGCAGGTGCAACATCTCAATTCAATCATTGATGAAGCGTGCGTACTCTTGCAAAGATTCTGTTATCTCGAAGAGTCACCACGTGGTGATTGGCATTACGTGCGCCCAAAGTTGCGTGGTTTTGCCTGCACGCATTCGAGCTTTTCACGAGGCAGGATTTCACGTCTCCGTCCTATCTGGCCCCGGGCAGCAACTTGACGACACAGCCCAAGCGGTAGGAGTAGATGTACATCCGATTGAAATTCAAAGGGGAATCGCGCCGCTGGCGGATTGCAGGACTTTAATAGTTATGTATCGGCTGCTTCGTAGACTCAGGCCCGATCTGGTCGAATTCAGTACACCCAAAGCTGGGCTTTTAGGCAGTATTGCCGCCAAACTATGCGGCGTTCCTACGCGCATCTATTCACTGCGTGGGCTCAAAATGGAATCAGCGCGTGGGTTGAAGCGTTCGATCCTACTAGCTGCTGAACGTTTGGCTGCGTCGTGCGCACACCTGGTGGTGTGCAACAGCGAAAGTCTTCGCGCCAAGGCGCTCGCGTTGCGTATCGCTCCTGCTGCAAAGTTGGCAGTTTTAGGGGAGGGAAGCAGCAATGGCGTAGATGTGGATCGATTCTCTCCGGGCTTCTCGACCGTGCGAGCAAGTTTTGGTATCTCCGCCGATGCTCACGTATTGGGGTTTGTCGGCAGACTCACGTGCGACAAGGGCTTGCCCGAACTCATCGCGGCGTTCACCATGATTTTGAAGGCAGAGCCGGAAACATATCTGCTGCTGGTCGGCTGGTTTGATGCCGCAGAAGATGCTCTCGATGACCGTCTGCGAACGCTGATCCTGAGTCATCCGCGCATTTTGTTCACGGGATTTGTGGGCGACACGGCGCCCTACTATCGCGCGATGGATTTGATGATCCTTCCCACCTGGAGAGAGGGATTTCCCAATGTGGTTCTCGAGGCAGCAGCGACGGGAGTACCGGTTATCACCACACTCTGTACTGGCTCGCGCGATGCGGTTGTCCCCGAGTTTACAGGCTTGCTTATTCCGCCTGGTTATCCTGAAGCCATCTGCGAGGCCGCGCTCAAGCTGTTGCGCGATCCACCGTTGCGGCAGCGAATGGGGCTTGCTGCCCGGTCCTGGGTGATTGAGCACTTTTTAGACACACAAGTCCTGGGCCTTACGGTCGCATATTATACGAACCTGATGAATCAAGACAGCACAGAGTCATCCGCCCACATCGCTAAGGATTTGTCTGTATTGCAGTGATGCCGGACGGCGACGCCTCAGCGGGCGGAGCCTGTAAGCTATGCGCGCCTGCTTCTGAAGCCCTCAGAATGCCTCCGGGCACGATACCGAGTATCAAGGTTGCCGCGACCGCAAACAGCAACGCCGCACCAACCGCTACGCCTACCTGCGGAGCCGGCGCTTGAATCGTATCGCCATCCTCGGGCCGCTGTGCGGCTACAAATGCCAGGCGCAGATAGTAGCCCGCGGCCACTCCGGAATTGAGTAAGCCGATGATTGCCAAGCCAACCGCGCCTGCGCCGATTGCAGCCGAGAATGAATAAAACTTGCCGAAGAACCCGCCGGTAAAGGGAATTCCCACTAGCGAAACCAGGAAAAAAATCAGAAGACTACCGAGCAAGGGCGAACGGTAAATAAGTCCGCGAAAATCCTGGATGAGCGGCCGCTTTTCGTCGTACCCGCTGACGAGAGTTACCACCGCGAAGATGCCGACATTCATTGCCGCATAGGCAGCCGTGTAAAAGCTGGCTGCAGCAATTCCGATTGTACCGAGGCCTGCGAAAGCTGCGAGTAGATAGCCGGCATGCGCAATCGAGGAATAGGCGAGCATACGCTTGACGCTCTGTTGACGCAACGCCGCCAGATTGCCAACGGTCATTGAGAGTACCGCGACGATCCACAACATTGGCGACCAGACTGATCGCAGCGTCGGGAACATTTCAAAAAGCACGCGCAACAGGAGGGCAAAGGCCGCCGCCTTTGGCGCGGTGGACATGAGCGCAACCACCGGGGAGGGGGCGCCCTCGTATACGTCGGGAGTCCACACGTGGAAGGGGGCAGCGGAAACTTTAAACAGAATGCCGACCAGCATGAGCGCCATACCGGCCAGTACCATGGAGCGATTTGGCGCGGCGGAAACATGGCGGGCGATCTCGTAAATCGCCGTGGTGCCGGTGGCTCCGAAAGTCAGCGCAATTCCATAAAGCAGAAATCCGGTAGCGAAAGACCCGAGCAGGAAATACTTAATGGCCGCTTCCGGTCCGCGACCGCTTTGCTTGCGGTAACCGGCCAGTATGTAGGTCGAGATGGAAGAGATTTCGAGCGCGATGAACACTACGAGCAGTTCGATAGCCCCGGTGAGCAGGCACATGCCTACGGCACCAAACACAATGAGCGCGTAGTACTCGCCCTGGTGGTGGCTGTCTTCAGGCAACGAATCAAGCGAGAGCAACAACGTCACCAGTACAATTCCGCAAATGAGCACATGAAAGAAGACTGTGAACGCACTGGTCTCAACTGTCTCTGAAAACCCCGTTCCCATGGGCAGGGAAAGCTGCCAAAGGCTTGCGTAAAGGGCAACCGTCGTGCCGAGGGCCGCGATCCAGCCTAACGACCGCCGCGCCCAATCCGGAGGAATCGAGGCGTCGATCATCATGATTGCGACGCCGGTCAGCGTGAGAATGACTTCGGGAAGGATACGGTATATATCGGGAACGGAATTCACCGCTGGCCCTCCTGATGAATGTGAATCGCGCTCACGCGGTTCTCGATAGTGCGCATCCAGAGGGACGGTGCTAATCCCATGACGAGCATCAGGACCGCAAGAGGCCACAGCACTGCCGATTCGCCGATGCGCAGGTCATCCGGCGGACGCGATGCTGCCAGCGCGCCTTGCGGACCATAGAAGATGCGCTGAACGAGCCAGAGCATGTAGGCGGCGCTGAGAATGACGCCCAGGGTTGCGGCGATCGCCAACCCGCGACTCACACCTGTAAAGGTGCTCGACAAGATCAGGAACTCGCCGACGAAACTGCTCAGCATCGGCAATCCGATCATGGCCAGGGATGTAATCACGAACAGAGTCGCTGTTCGCGGAATCTTGTTTGCCAAGCCTCCATAAGATGCAATCTGACTGGTGGCGTAGCGAATCTCAAGTACTCCCAGCAGAACGAAGAGCGAGGCGTCGATGGTCTCGTGGTTGAGAATTTGATAAATCGCGCCATTCCAACCGGTAAACGTGAGTCCATAAATGCCGAGTGTGATCAAGCTCAAATGGCTCAGGGCTGCAAAAGCAAGCAGCCGCCAGAAGTCTCTTTGGACAAGAGCGAGGCACGCGCCATACAGAATTCCAATCACGGCTAGAGCAATCAAGAGCGGCGCTATGGCGCGTGCCTGATCTGGAAACAGGCCAACGTGGAATCGCAGCATCGAGTAGAGGCCCAGCTTGCCTGCGACCACCATGGCGAGAGCGACCGGGGCTTCACTGAATGTGTCGGCAAGCCAGCCGTGCAATGGAAATACGGGCACCTTGACGGCAAAGGCAAGTAAGAACGCTAGAGCCACCCACGCCAGCGGCGTCGCGGGAAGGGAACCGCTCGCGATGAGCACCTGGAGATCGGAGAAATTGAAGCTTCCCGTACGCGCGTAGAGCCATAGGATTGCTACCAGCAACGGCGCAGACGGAATGAATGTGAAAAGGAAGAATTTGATTGCTGCCTTAGGTCCGTCTTTACGCCCGTACATGGCAATCAGAATCGCCATCGGCACTAGCGACAATTCCCAAAAGCCGTAATACAACATCAAATCGAGCGAGATAAAGACGCCGAACATGGCGGTCTGCTGCACCAGAAAAAGCGCGTAGTAAATCTTGCGCCTTTCCTTGATCGCATTCCAGCTAGCCAGCACTCCAACCGGAGCCAGCAGTCCGACCAGGACGACCAACCAAAGACTGAGCCCGTCCACCCCGACGTGGTAAAAAATTGCGGGGCTATCAATCCACGGCTTGTTGATTTCGAATTGGAATCCATGTTGACCGAGAGCAAAGTATGCGGGTAGATGCAGGGTTAGGCCGAAGGTGATCAGTGAGATAAAAAGCGTAATCCATGCGGGAAGTTTGCCGCGGTCAGGCAGCAGCATAACCAGCCCAGCACCTGCGAGCGGCAGCAGCAGGATCAACGTGAGAATCGATGGGTTTATCGCGTTCACTTTCTCATTGCCCCGCCATGCCAAGATGAATTCCGAAATTAGCCAGCACCGTAGACCACGGCACAAACACAAACACCAGCAATGCCGCCGCACCGACGGCCAGCCACGCCGCGTAAGACCGCAGATTGCCCGACTGCCAGCGTTGCAGGATGGCACCGCTCAACGTCGCGCTACCGGCTAACATCCATGCAGCTCCGCCGAGAAGGCCAACATCGACCACCCATTCCAGAAAATATTTCGACATGAAGAGAAGCGGCCGGACGATTGTCATGGCGTAGATTTCGTCGACGTAATACTTGTGAACCAGCACGCTGTAGCCGGTCGGGAGGGCAGCGGCGATACGTGCCGGGCTGTCTGGCTTTTGACGGTAGAGCCTGTCGGCGATGAACCAGCCAATCAGTGCTACGGCAACCGCGATGATGCTCAGCATGATATCGAGTTGTTTGCCGCCGGGCGCGGTTGCAGAATTGCCAACTTCGCCTAGAACAGGAGCTAGAAATGATCCGAACCGGTCGATCCCTATCCAACCGCCGACGACCGATAGCAGCGCGAGAAGCGACAGCGGGCCGAGCATCGACCACGGGCTCTCGTGCGGGCGGACGTCGTGGCTGCGCGATTCACCGGTGAAGGCCAGATACCAAAGACGGAACATGTAGAAGCTGGTGAGTAGCGCGGTCACGACGCCAACGAACCAGAGGACCTTGCCGGACCCGCCATGTTGAAAGGCTTCGTATAGGATTGCGTCCTTTGAGAAGAAGCCGGCGAACGGAAAGAAGCCGGCGATGGCCAAGACTGCGGCCGTCATGGTCCAGAAGGTAATGGGAATCTTGTTGCGAAGGCCGCCCATCTTGCGCAGATCCTGTTCGCCGCCCATGGCATGGATGACGGAGCCAGCGGCGAGGAAGAGCAGCGCTTTGAAGAACGCATGCGTCATCAGGTGGAAAATCGCAGCCGAGTAGGCGGCAACCCCGCAACCCAGAAACATGTAGCCAAGCTGGGAAATCGTGGAGTAGGCAAGCACGCGCTTGATGTCGTTTTGTACGAGGCCGATGGTGGCGGCGAAGAGGGCTGTCGCTGCTCCGACGATCGCGACCACACCCAGTGCGAAGGGCGACCGGTCAAAAAGGGTGTGCGTGCGCGCGATCATATAAACGCCGGCTGTCACCATGGTCGCAGCGTGAATGAGCGCCGAGACGGGAGTCGGGCCTTCCATCGCATCGGGCAGCCAGACATAGAGCGGCAACTGTGCGCTTTTGCCAGCGGCGCCAAGCAGCAGACAGAGGGCGATGGCGGTGAGAACTCCGCCTGTCCACGCGGGATTTGCAGCAAGCTTTGCGCTGATTTCCGAAAATGTCAGCGTGCCGAAATTAGCCAACAGTAGAAACAGGCCAATCAAAAAGCCGAAGTCGCCGATGCGATTGACGATGAACGCTTTCTTTCCAGCATCGGCGGCAGAGGTGCGCTGAAAGTAGAAGCCGATGAGCAGATACGATGCGAGGCCCACTCCCTCCCATCCAACAAACATAAGCAGGGCATTGCCGGCGAGCACGAGAACCGTCATGAAGAACATGAACAGGTTCATGTAGGCGAAGAAGCGCCAATAGCCTTCTTCGTGAGCCATGTAGCCAACAGAATAGATGTGGATAAGGAAGCCAACGCCGGTAACGACCAACAGCATGATGATGGAAAGCTGGTCGAGTACAAAACTGAAGTCAATATGCAACGCGCCGGTGTTGATCCAAGTGCCGAATGTCTCAACTACCGGCAAAGACGCCGGCATGTGAATGGAGCCTAACATGCTAAAGACATTTATAAGCACGACCCCGAACGAGCCCAGTGACGCCAGCAACGCAACCGCAGTGACCAACGCCTTCGGTAACCGACGGCCCAAGAGGCCGTTGATCAGGAATCCGGCAAACGGCAGCAGCGGAATCAGCCAGAGATGGAGAGATCCGGTCATAGTTTCATCAGGTCGATTCTGTCTACGGCAAGCGTAGCGCGGGCGCGAAATACCGCAATGATGATGGCGAGGCCCACAGCTGCCTCAGCAGCGGCGACCATCATTACGAAGAAGACAAATATCTGACCCTTTACTTCATGCCATTGGTGGGCAAACGTGACAAAGGAAAGATTGACCGCGTTCAACATCAATTCGATCGACATGAAGACGGTGATGAGGTTGCGCTTGATGAGGAATCCCAGCACGCCGAGGCAAAACAAAACAGCGCTCAAGAGCAAATACCACGTGAGCGGGATTTCCTGCTGAAGCAGGTGGCCGAGGGTAGGGTTCACTTGCCCGCCGTCCTTCCTATGTTGACGCGCGTCTTGCCGTCGCCCTGGCGAGCCAGCGCTACGGAACCCAGAATTGCAATGAGGATGAGCACCGAGGTTACTTCAAAGGGAAGCAGCAGCTTGGTGAAGAGTACAGCGCTCAAATCCTGTGTGGTTGTGATGCGGTCGCGTAAACCCGCCACGCCAAGGTCCTCGGAGCGCAAGATCACGGTTGCCATGACAGCCAGAATCGCAGTCACTGCGGGAAAGCCGAGGATGCGCGCGACGCGGCTACCGAGGGTACGTTCTTCGCGCCCTGCGTTGAGCAGCATCACTACAAAGGTGAATAGAACCATAATGGCGCCGGCGTAGACGATGACTTGTGCAGCCGCAAGGAACTCAGCGCCGAGCAGCAAATAAAGGACGGCCAGAGAAGTCATCACCACAATCAGCGAAAGCGCGCTATTGATGGGATGAGTCTGCAACAGAAGATTGATAGCTCCTGTGAGGCAGAGGCCGGCAAAGACAATAAACAAAATCAGGTGCATTTAATAGTCTCGAATAGAATCAATAACTTAAGATTGGAAATTGCATTTTGTACAAAATTTGTACAACAGCGTGTATGCACCGCATGAGTAAGGAAGCGAATAACACCCTGACGACGGTCTCGGTCTACGCGCGGCACAAGGCCGGCTGCTCGAAGAAAGAAGATCGGAACTGGAAGCGTTGCCGTTGCCGCAAGTGGCTGTA
This sequence comes from Acidobacteriaceae bacterium, assembly GCA_025350325.1. Classification (GTDB taxonomy): domain Bacteria; phylum Acidobacteriota; class Terriglobia; order Terriglobales; family Acidobacteriaceae; genus Telmatobacter. The sequence continues at coordinate 28,256 of JANXYB010000059.1, read as the reverse complement.
CATTTTTGAAGACGGGAAACCGACCAGGGTTACCGTCAACACCCGCTCTTGGGAGCAAGCAGAGCGAGCCGCTCAAGTAGAGCGGGATCGACGCGATCCAGTGAAAAAGAAGCTGCAGGAAATCTCGGAGCATGAGTCGCGTAAGGCCGCCTCGCAGAAAGCCAAGAATATCACGGTGCAGGTTGCCACCGAGCGATGGCTGGCGGCGCAAAAGCTGACCTCGCGGGGTACCGCCACAATCTATGAGGTTGCTGGCACCCGGATCGGTACATGGGCTACCGATCAGGGGATCGTGAACGTCGCAGACATTACGGCGGGCGCGCTTGATTTATGGCGCGGCCTCTGGACAAAGAAGGCGGAGAAAAAGTACGACCGCCTCGGTCCTACCAGCCAGTCCCATTTCCAGCCTCCGCTCTGGACGGCATGGAGGCGGTATCCGTCGAGCTTGATCTCGTAACTCCATTGCGGCTCTTCGGGCAACCTTGAGACGGGCAAGCACTCCGTCGCCTCGATGAATCCTGCGGGACGTTTCTTAAGTGGAGTCGTCTTCGGCATCTTTGGACGTTTTGACGAACAACCGGCTCGGTTGCCTGGCTCTCTTAACCTCTGATGCTTGGAACAGAGCATCAAGGGACGAACGAATCTTCATGGAGGGCTAAATGTGCGGTCGATACGTGCGGCGTGGCGATAAGCAGAAAATCGCGGAGTGGTTTCATGCCGAACCGAGCCCTGCGGACATGCCGATGCCAGATGATGACTACAACGTCGCACCGACAACTTATCAGCCCATCATCCGGCAGAGTCGAGACACGGGTGCGCGCGAGCTGGTGCTGGCACGCTGGGGTCTGGTTCCCTTCTTCACCAAGGACATTCAGGAAGTGAAAGGTCTCTCCACAATCAATGCGCGAGCGGAAACGATAGCGACGGCTAAGACCTGGCGGGAACCGGTGAAGAAGCGAAGATGCCTCATCCCGGCAAACGCATTCTACGAGTGGCCGAAAGCAGGCAAGGCGCCGAAGCAGCCGTATGCTTTCGAACTGGTGAATGGGAGCCCCTTCGCGTTTGCGGGCATCTGGGACGGATGGAAAGACGCACAGGGCCATTGGCTCCAGTCGTTCGCCGTCGTGACCACCGAGGCCAACGAACTTATGGCGCGGATACATCCTCGCATGCCTGTCATACTGCATCCGCGAGACTATGATCGCTGGCTCGACCGTGAGGAGAAGGAACGACTGCCGCTCGACCTCTTGCGCCCCTTCGACTCAGAGGCCATGGAAATGTATGCGGCTAACCCGAAGGTCAACAATGTGCGCAACACTGGGCCAGAGTTGTTAAAGAGGGTTATCGCCGCTGCGGAATCCGGTGCGCTCCCGCTCTGATTGTTTGTGGCAGATCATGCCTACAAGTAAGCTGACGCAGTCGCCAGGCAAACCCACCTGTGTGGATGAGTCACACGTTCGACCTCTCAACATTGCCGATCCAAAACGGGGACGCCGCGGACGTTCAAAGTGCCACCCATTCCAACGAAATAGCCATCCGGGTCGATTCGAACAGGCTGTACGTCGCTATAACGAAATCACGGCGGACCTTGGGAAGCTCGTATCTGTTCATCATTTCCGAGAACATTCAGCGACACGATGGAGTTGGAAATCGCCCACCTGTGCGTACTAGTTCATCTTTATGATCTTTCTTGGAATAGTGCGGTTGTGTACATCACCATGGCAGGCATAGACTCTTGCTACCGCAGCAGAATTAAACGGCCAACGAAAATGCAGAAAAGAAGTCCACCTCCAACTCTTAGCGAAGTTGCAAGGAAAGCGGGCGTTGGTACCACCACTGTCTCTCGCGTAATCAACGGCGGAGATCGCGTCAGTCCGATGACGTTAGCCCGAGTACGTCGTGTGATCGAGGCGTTGGGTTATATGCCGAATCAGGCGGCGCGCGTGCTCAAAGGCGTTCGGACCAACACCATAGGCTTGATCATACCCAGTATCGCCGATCCGTTTTTTTCCAGCTGCGCAGAGGCAGCACAAGCGGTAGCCCGTGCCCATGACTCGCTCCTTATTGTGACGACGTCACACAATGATCCACACGCTGAGATTGAGAACATACACATTCTCACGAGGCACCGGGTGGATGGTCTCATCATCGCACCTGCAAATTCACAAAATCAGACTTTGCGCGACCTGCTCGATCGACTATCTGTGCCAGTCGTGGCTATTGATCGCCCAATCTCCAACTCGTCGATTGCCTCGGTTGTGACTGACAACTTCAAGGGAGCAAGGTTTGCTACACGTCATTTAATCGATCATGGCTACAAACGCATCGTCTGTCTTACCGGAGAGAGCACCCTTTTCACAATTCAAGAACGTATTCGGGGATATCGTGCGGCGGTTGAATCCGCGGGGATTCCCTACACGCTCGACACGTCAATCAAGGATTACAAGTCGGCCGAGTACTCCATTGAGAGTATGCTGGCCGGTGCCAACCCTCCAGATGCCCTGTTCACGCTCAAAAACAGTACGACAATCTTCGCTTATGAAGCTCTGCAAAAGCTGAATGTGCGTGTGCCGAAGTCTGTTGCCTTGTTAGGCTTCGATGATTTCGAACTAGCATCGGCTGTTCGCCCGTCTATAAGCGTCGTACAGCAACCGGTTGAAGAGATTGGACGTGTTACAGCTGAGCTTCTTTTCGACCAACTCCTGGGCAGTCGTAATGGCTTGCCTGCTCATTCCAAGCGAACACGACAAGTCACGCTTGAAACGCGGCTCATTCAGCGCAGTTCCTGCGGATGCACTCCGGCGAGCGTTTCAAGCGACAAGGCCGGGCCCAGCTGAAAAGCCGTCTACCGGTCTTTTCGCCCATACGATATGTCTTATTGCTGCTGAAGATAGTTCACACGCACGGTCAGAATTTCAAACGGATGAATTGGCAATGTTACCGTGCCTGTTGACACGGGCAGTGCAGAGCCCTGCAACCGCCTAGGTGAACATCGGCGGGGCTACGCTCCTGAACGGAAACTATTCAACGTTCAACACATTTGATATTGCAAAGGTTCGTCCCCGGGGATCGAGATGCGCACAGTATTGATGTGTAGACTGGCGAGGTCTCGGAATCTGCCTTGCAGCCCTGATCAATACACGCAAATGAATCAGCCGTGCAGGGGCCATACCTGAATTAATGAAGGTCGCGCCGTCATGCAGCGCGGGCCATCTTGCACCTGCGATAGACTCAACCGGTGGAGGTCGCCCGTTGCGGCACACTCATTCGTGTTTCGTCGTCGCGTTGGCCGTGTCACTTCTTGCGGCCAGTACACGCGCGCAGCTTGTTTTGGTGTCGGAACCGCCGTTGCAGAGGCCAATCAAAGCCCAGGCCGTAGCGGTCGGCAACCGGACGCCTGAGCAAAGTCTGGAGAAGCGGCCCATCACCGGCAGCGGCTTTGTGGATTCCGGCCCGGTGGTGTTCAAAGACATTACAGAAGAAGCTGGGCTCTCCGGTTGGAGCCACAAGATGGGCGGCGCGGACAAGAAACTAATCATCGACACTAACGGCTCAGGGGTGGCCCTTATCGACTACGACAACGACGGCTGGCTCGACATTTATCTGGTCAACGGTTCAACGTTTGACGCGATGGACGGCAAGGAGAAACCGCCGCACGCTGCCTTGTTCCACAACAATCATGATGGTACGTTTACCGATGTGGCTGCGAAAGCCGGCGTGACCAACGATCGGTGGGGCTTCGGCGTGGCCATAGCTGACTACGATAACGACGGGTGGCCCGACATCTTCGTGAGTAACTACGGAAAGAACCGCCTGTTCCATAACAATCACGACGGCACATTTACCGATGTGGCCGATAAGGCTGGAGTCACCCTAGGCAATTGGTCGGCCGGCGCAACATGGGGAGACTACGACCGAGATGGCCGGCTAGATCTGTTCGTTTCCGGCTATGTTCACTTCGATCGCAACGATCTGCCATACGAGAAAACCAAGGCCACAGGCTTTTCCTACTGCGAGTTTCGCGGGGAGCATGTCATGTGCGGGCCCAAAAATCTGCAGGGGGAGCCGGACCACCTCTTCCACAACAACGGCGACGGCACATTCACCGACGTGAGCATGAAAGCCGGTGTTGCCGATGAGAAAAACCGCTACTACGGGCTTACCCCTGTTTTTGTCGATGTGAACAATGACGGCAAAGTTGATCTCTTGGTCGCCAACGACTCCACGCTGAGCTATCTCTATCTCAATCGCGGCGATGGAACCTTTGAAGACGCGAGCTACACGTCGGGGTTTGGGCTGAATGAGGACGGGCGCGAGGTTGCATCGATGGGCATCGCCGTAGGGGACTACCTGAACAACGGCCTGCTGGATTTCGCCATCACCGATTTTTCCGATGAGTACAAGCTGCTGTTTCGCAACGATGGCAACAACAGCTTTACTGAAGTCTCAATGCGCTCCGGCATAGGCAAAACATCCATACCATTCCTTGGGTGGGGAACGGGGTTCCTCGACTATGACAACGATGGGTGGCTAGACCTGATGTTCGTCAACGGCCACATTTATCCCGCCGCTGATCGTCTGGATTGGGGCACATCGTATGCGCAGAGACCGCTGTTGTTCCGCAACATTCGCGATGGCAAGTTTGAACCGGTTCCGCCGGGGGGAGGCTCAGGGCTGGCGAAGGCTATAGCGGGACGCGGGGCCGCTTTTGGGGACATTTTCAATGAAGGCAAAATCGGCGTAATCATTAATGCGATGGATGGACCGCCGGTGCTGCTGAGGAATGTAAACCCAGATCACCACCATTGGGTGGAGTTGAAGCTCGTGGGCGGGGCCAAGAGTCCCCGTGACGCAGTAGGCGCCACCGTCTATTTGACGGCCAACGGCATGCGTCAACGCCAGGATGTGCTAAGCGGCGGAAGCTACGTTTCGACGAACGATCAACGGCCGCACTTCGGACTGGGAGATGCGACTGACGCGGGGACCGCGCAGATTCAATGGCCTTCCGGCGCGAAAGAGACAGTCAGACTCCCGGCCGTTGACCGCATCTTCACGATCACCGAAGGGAAGGGAATCACCGCGGCTCTATGTGGGGGGCAACCATGCCCGGTTCCTGCTTGGGCCGCGATCGGATCTCCTTTGTCGGATAGAAAACCATGAGCGCGAAGCGCATTTGCGGCGTTGGCTTGTTGCTTGCGACGGGGTGTCTCGGCATCGACTTAATTGCTGCGCAGCCTGCCCAAACTCCGCCACCGCAATCACAACCCCAAGCCCACGCGCAGCAGCAATCAAAATTGCCAGGGCGCTGAACCCGATCAGCATGCTCGTGTATCACAACGACGGCAACGGCCATTTCACCGAGGTGGCGAAAAGGCTGGGACCTCTATCTACGGCTCCTCAATCTGCAATCAAATAAATCCCAAAGATGCAAGACTGCCGCCTATCTCTTGGTCGGAGGGGCATTTAGTTCGGGTTACACGCAACAGATACTGGCTGCTCAGCAAGAATGTGACCGGAAAGTTTAATGCTGACAAACGAGATGTGTTTGAGTGTTGGAAAGTCGCTCGCAGAACGAAATCCTCGACCCTAAAACGGCAACAAGAACTCTAATAATCCGCTTGACAGTCCGATTTGATCGGAAGTATATTCGGTCGCTATGGAATCGTTACCATAAAACTTCGGGATCTGATTCCATGTCTTCCCCACGACCGCAACCTATGATCGACTCCGCTGTCGGTGTTTCATATCAGGGGTTGAAGCGATCTCGCAAAGAGACGGAACAGCATTGAGGAGGCCACGTGATAATTGCACTCAAGATTCACAAGACCCATAGGCGGCGTCTGTCAATTCCGGTACCCGGGATTGCCTTCGTCATCGGATTCGCAATTGCATGTGTGGCGCTTTCCGCCCCTCGCTTTGCGTTCGCGCAAGCAAGTGCAGGCGTTACCGGCACCATTACTGATACGAGCGGCGCAGTAGTTTCAAACGCAAAAGTAACAATCACCAACGAAGATACGTCTGTTTCCAGTCGCACGGTATCCAGCAGCGTTGGGACGTATTTTTTCAAAGGTCTGAATCCTGGCAGATATCGGGTAGCGGTTGAGGCAGCCGGATTTAAAACCGCGATCCAAGCAGGCGTCAACGTAGAAGTGAGCACAACCGCAACCATCGATGTTCAAGTGGCCACAGGCGCCGCCAGCGAAACCGTTCAGGTTACCGCCGATTTGATTGCGCTCAACACAACCGCGCCAGAGATTGGCAGTACCATCGAGCCGATTGTTGTGGCCGCGCTGCCGGTAGAAGTATCGGGGCGAGGACGGCAGGTCGATCAGCTTCAGTTCACGGCGCCAGGTACCACGGGGAACACCTTTTCGCACCGTGTCAGCGGCGGTGTCGACTTTGAACAGGAGATCGTCTACAACGGCATCCCGGCCCCGCAGCCGGAAACGGAAGGCTACACGACCAACTTCAACCCGCCTTTTGAGTTGGTAAGTGAGTACCGGGTCGAGCGCTCAACCTTTTCCGCTCAGTTCGGCCTTGGGCAGGGCGCGCTGACTTACCAGATGAAGTCTGGGACCAACAAGTACCACGGTGACTTGTTCGAGTTCAATCGCAACAGCTTGTTCGATTCGGTAGGCTTTTTCAACGGCCCCGCTTGGGGTGGCAGAAATAAACCTCCCCCAGATCACGAGAACAATTACGGCTTCAGCGTCGGCGGACCCATCGGGATTCCTCACCTCTACGATGGCCGCAACAGAACTTTCGGGTATTACAGTCAGGAGTGGTACAAGCAGAATAACGAAGATACTGACGTTTCTACCGTGCCCACTGTGCTGGAGAAGACCGGCAATTTCAGTGACCTTGTGGATGCCAATGGCAGCCTTATTCCAATCTACGACCCGCAAACCGGCCAGCCGTTCCCGGGAAACATCATCCCTCCGGGCCGGATTAGTGCACTCTCATCGTCGATTTTGCAGTATATTCCCGATCCAAACCGTCCGGGCTCCGGACCAGGCGGCCTACTCAGCAACAGGAGCTTTGCGCCGTATATCAGTCCAATTATTCAGCACGTGTGGGGTTTCGTCGTCGACCAAACGCTGACATCGAAGCAGAGCCTGCACTACAGCCAGTGGCGCAACAGCTACTCCACTCATAGCTTCGACTACCATCCACTGGCCCTTGCGCCCAATCCCCTCAACAGCCAGAAGTTTGAACCGTCACTCGGCAGCGTGTTCCTGCTGAATTACAACAACGCGCTTTCGGCCCACCTGGTGATGACTGCCGGAATCGGCTGGATCGGCGAAATTAACAACCAATTCAACATCACAAAGGGAGCCACATTCTCAGCGGTTACGAGTGAAAACATTCCACCCAACATAACCTTTGGTCCAAATAGCGATCAGTGTAACAACTCGCGAACTTATACTTGCTGGGGCACCCAAGGTTCCTGGTTCCAGTCGATCAACCGCAAGTTGGGAATCGCGATCGTGAACAACTGGCTATGGACCAAGGGGCGAAACACCTTCAACATGGGCATTGATTTCCGCCGTGCCTACCAGGACGACAACGAGGAACAAACTGAAGGTGGACACTTCAACTTCAGCAATTCACAAACTTCGATTCCAAATCCAAGTGACCCGAATTTTGGAAATTATGGCAACGCGTTTGCCAGTTTCCTGCTAGGTCTTCCGGATTCTGACAATCGTAGCAACTCCCAGGAGTTGAAGTTGCGCAACTGGGCATTTTCCCCCTATTTTCAGGATGACATCAAGATATCTCCCAGGCTTACGGTGAACTTAGGCCTCCGTTGGGATATTCAGGCGCCCTTTACAGAAATCAACAACCGCATTGTCTTCTTCAATCCAGACAACCCGGGAACGTTCCCGGGCGGCAACATTGCCGGTGCGGCGAGCAAGTTCGGCAACTGCACTGGTTGTGCAGGATTTACTCGCGGCGACATTCACTATGGTCATTTTGGCCCGCGTTTCGGTTTTGCCTATCAACTGAATAAGAAGACTGTAGTGCAGGGCGGAATGGACATCGCGTTTCTCGATGGGGGCGCTTATGAGTACGGCACCAACAAGGTCGCTGTCGGCTACGGCAACCTGTTGACCGGTTCATTTACGCGCGGCACTACGGGTAGTTTTACTTCTTCGGTCGGAAATTGGGACAATCCCGCGAATGCAATCCCCGCCGTTACACCGACACCGTTCAGCCCCGGGCTCGGAGCCGGAAACACGATTCATGCCTTCAGCAAGAAGAAAGATGGCTACGCTCCGTACAGCGAGCAATGGAATATGAACCTGCAGCGCGAATTGCCCTATAACATGTTTGTGACTGCAGCGTGGGTGGGTAACCGCATTATTCATTTGCCCAGTCAGAACAATCGCATTGACCAGATGGATCCCAAGTACGATGCTTCGCTGGGGCCCAAGCTGGCGGACGTTTTCGCGCCCGGCCAAACATCTTTGGATGGGGTTCCGCTACCCTATCCCAACTTTGTGAATGACTTCGGGGGTTCCGCGACCGTCGCCCAGGCGCTAGTACCCTATCCACAGTACTCGTACATCTTCAACAACTTTGAAGGTTACGGAACGACTTACTATGAGGCCGCACAAATCGAGATTGAAAAACGCTTCTCGAACGGATTGTCCTTCCTCGCGGGTTATACGCTCTCCCGCCTGATGGACAATACCAGCAGCGGATTCTCAAGCTTTACATCGGGGGGCATCAATAAGTACAACCAGAAACCGGAGTGGGCGATTTCCAATGCAGACGAGCCGCAGACTTTGAAAGCCAGCGGAACTTATGAGTTGCCAATCGGTCCTGGCAAGAAGCACATCAACAACCACAAGTTGGGCAACCTCGCCGGCGGATGGCAGGTCGGCTGGATCCTGGATTATGAGTCCGGAACGGTGAACGGGCCCGGTGAAAACGGGTCGCCTTTCCCCAACGGGTTCAACCGTCCGAACAGGAACAAAGATGTCAGCCTGAAGACTGCTTCCTACAGCCGCGTGCGCGACTACTTCACCGGAAAGATAGCGAAGGCGCAGATGTATGACCCCAATGCCTTCAGCTTGACACCTTCCCAGTACGTTATCGGCGATGCCCAGAGGAACTATGGGGGAATGAGAAATGCCCCATTGCTTCTGGAAAATCTAAATGCCAAGAAGAATTTCTACATTGGAGAACGGTTCAAGGCGATTCTCTCGGTGGATTACTTCAACGCCTTCAATCGAACCCAGTTCAATGGCCCTGACAACAACAAGAGTGACACTACGTTTGGCCAGGTAACGGCTCAGGGATCGAATATTTCGAACCGCCAAGGGCAAGTCAGTTTCCGTTTAGAATTTTGATTCGTGTCCGCCAAATGCCTAGTGGGTAGGTAGCCGCACACGCACATCTGCCCATCGTGCCGGATTGCTCTCGAGCAATCCGGCATTCTTTTTTTTCCCAACCGAGACCTTGATATGCTCCAGCATCGGAGGATTTTTGGTCCACTATAATCACATTGCATGAGAATGGACCGGCTCGCATTTTCACATCGTTGGATTTCGCGTTTGCTGTTGCTGGCGCTACTTGTTATTGCAGCTTCGCGTGGTATCGCCTTGCAGTCCAACGATGAGGTGACCCCCGAAGTGCAAAGCCTGTATGCACAAGCCAAGGCGGCACGGCAACGGGGAGACAGCGCGACCGCGATCGAGAAATACCGGGCCATCATCAAGCTCGCGCCGCATCTGGCCGCAGCGTACAACAACCTTGGCATGCTGTACTTTGATAGCCACGACTATGCGCGCACAGTCGAGGTGCTTCAGCGCGGCCTGGACATCAATCCCAGCATGCCAAGCGCCGCTGCAATGCTTGGCATGAGTTATTTCCAATTGGGAAAAAATGATAAGGCGCAGCCGCTACTTGAAAGTGCGCTTCGCGCTAACCCCAAAGACGATCAGGTCGAGATGATTCTGGTCCACATTTTGATCAATGCGAAGAGGATGCCCGAGGCGGCATCGCACCTCAACGACTTCCTGGTCCGCAACCCCAAGAACCAGGAGGGTTGGTATCTGCTCGGGAAAACTTATTTGCAATTGTCCGAAGACGCGCTCAAGAAGATCAACGAGATTGATCCCGATTCAGTCGTCGCTCACGAAATCGCCGGCGAAATCGACGCCAGCATGCATAACTACGATCTTGCTTTGGTCGAATACAGGAAGGCCGTCGATTTGGCCCCGAAAACCCCTGGAACCCACATGCACATGGGGGACGCCTACTGGAATATCGGCAAATGGCAATCGGCACAGGCGGAATTCAAAGCAGAACTAATGAACGATCCCAACAACTGCATCGCGCGTTGGAAATTGGCCAACTCGATGCTCGAGGCAAACGACTCTAGTGAAGACGCGCTGTCTGAAGTGAACCGTTCAATCGACAGTTGTCCTACGCTCATGCAGGCGCGTGTAGATCGGGCACGTGCATTGGTTAGGTTAGGAAAGCACTCTGAAGCGTTACCCGACCTCCTGCTGGCCGAAAACGACAGCCCGCGCGAGCCCTCCATCCATTTTCTTCTCGCGGCCGTGTATCGAGCACAGGGCAAAAGCGCCGAGGCACAAGTGGAGATGCAGACCTACGGCGGGCTCCAAAGAGAGGCCAGCGCAGCGGTTGCGGGACAAGCAAATGAAGTGAATTCCATCAAGAATAATGCACACTGATGCAAAGATCTTTTGTCGTAAATTGCCTGTTGCTCATTCCGCTGATTGCGGCACTCCAGGCGGCCGCTCTGCAGCCAACCCCGGTGCGCCAGGCGGATGCCGGATGCGCACGTTGCCACGAGAAGATATTTCGGAGCTATCTGGCAACTCCGATGGCTAATGCGAGTGGTTTGGCGATGGTGAAGCTGCGGCTTGGCACCTTCGTCCATTCTCGTTCTGGCACGGAATACAAGGTCACAGCGCGGAACAACCAAGGTACACTATCGATCTCTCAAGCTTCCTGAAGCAGCGGGCGAGATGCCGTTGAGTTATTTCTTGGCTCGGGCCGCCTGGGGACTACTTATCTTTATTCCATCGATGATTTCCTTTTCGAATCTCCCATTGCGTGGTACGCGGCTTCGCAAAGTTACGACATGAAGCCTGGCTTGGGAGAGTTGGACCACATCCCTGCAGCGCTCCCCATGCAAAACGCCTGCCTACGATGTCACATGAGTTCCGTGCAGGCCAGCGACCCAGGCACAATCAATCGTTATCGCGGGTTGCCTTTTCTGCACACGGGGATCACCTGCGAGGCGTGTCACGGAGAGAGCAACGAACACGCTGTCACAAGCGGCAAGGCGAAGGTCGTGAATCCTGCGCGGCTCAGCGCCGAACTGCGTGACTCGGTCTGCATCAGCTGCCATCTCGAAGGAGATGTCTCGGTTGAGAGAGCGGGGCACTCTGCACTAAATTATCGTCCCGGTGAACCCATTTCCACTTACATGGCCTTTTACGTTCGCACGGGAGCGAAACTAACTGATCGTGCCGTGAGCGAAGTGGAACAGCTCAGCCAAAGTACGTGCAAACGTACCAGCGGCGATCGGATGTCGTGCATGAGTTGTCACGATCCGCACTACACGCCGGATGCGTCGCATCGAGTAACGTTTTTTCGTGCCAAGTGCCTGGCATGCCATAGCCAACCTGAATTTGCAAGAACTCATCACCCTGAAAACAATGACTGCACCAGTTGTCATATGCCGCGCACAGGCGCGCTCAACGTGCCCCACGTGGCTTGGACCGATCACCGGGTTCGGAAGCTACCCGATGGCACCAAAACTGAATCCCCGACCGAAGGCGGTGAACTAAGTCCGGTTTTCTCTCCCGGTGCAACGAAGCGTGATCAAGCGATGGCGAATTATCAAGCTCTCTTGGAAGGCGACCGATCGCGTGAAGCAACGGCCTGGGAACAGCTCAACGCGCAGCGGGACGAGGTGGCAAACGATAAGGAAGCACTGGACGCTTTGGGAAATATGAGTGCCGAACGTGGAGATCTGGAGAAAGCCGAATGGGCCTTCAGAAAAGTAATAAAGCTCGACCCCGCCGATCTCACCGCGTTATCCAACCTGGGAACGCTTCTAGCAAAAGAGGGCAAGCTCAAGGAATCGGTGGTCTTGCTGCGGGCAGCCTTCGACCGTAGCCAGGACGTCCCCGCGTTGGCCATGAATCTGGCGCGGGTGCAATGCATGGCTGGGGACGGACAAGCAGCGCGTGGCACGCTCACGATTGCGCTGGTCTATTGCCCCAATGTTGAGGATGTGCAACGATTGCTGACACAGATGGGCGACTGCGGCGCCGCGGGCGCGAAGTAGTTTATCAATGCATACAAAGCTCAATCACGGCATGCGATACGTTGGTGTTGCCATCCTATGTACCGCTTCGGCCTTATGCCAGACATCGGTGGATCCGGTTGCACACGCGCGCTCGCTGCTGGATGCAGGGGAACTCAGAGAGCCTGAAACAATTCTTCGCAACTACCTGGCTGAGAATCCTTCCGCCGCCGATGCGCATTTCCTTCTCGGCTATGTGCTCTTCCGCGATCAGAAAGCAAAAGAATCTCTGGCTGAATTCACAGCAGGCGCGAAGTTCCGTCAACCGCGAGCTGATGAGTTGAAGATCGTGGCCGCGGACTATGTGATGCTGAGCGACTATAGCGATGCCGATAAGTGGTTTTCACGGGTGGTCGCCGAAACGCCGGACGATGCAGACGCGTGGTATTTGTTGGGAAGGGCCAAGTACAACGAGAATATCTTTGTCGAAGCCATCTCTAGTTTTGAGCACGCATTGGCTTTACGCCCCAAATATGTCGAGGCAGAGAACAATCTCGGACTGTCCTGGCAGGAATTGAACAATTCCGAGAAGGCCCAGGACGCGTTCCAGGTTGCGATCACATGGCAAGGAGATTCACCCGTGGATGCACAACCATTCCTGAATCTCGGCACAGTGCTGGCCGATCAGAACGATCTTGAAAAGGCACTTCCTTACCTCACTAAGGCGGCGAACATGTCTCCCGATAACCCTAAAGTGCACGCCGAACTGGGCAAAGTGTATCTGGCGCAGAATGAATTGAAGAAAGCGCAAGTGGAGTTGGAGAGGGCCGTAGCGCTCGCGCCGGGCAGCTCAGGCCTTCATTTCAAACTCGGGCAGATTTACCGCAAGGAGAATATTCCTGACCGCGCGCAACACGAGTTCGAAACTTGCGAAAGTCTCAACCGCGCTCACTCTTCAACCAAAACGCCCAACCCACTTCGCTGACTTTCAGCGCTTTCGACTACATCCCTTGCCCGGCCAAGCTTGTGGACTGCCATATCAATTCTTCTGATCGTGCTCCTTGCGCGCACCGATAGACCGTTGGGCTCGCATTCCGGAATCCACAGCCGTTATCAATGCCAGGCATTCACGGCTCCTTTATCACGCAGTACTGCTTCCCGACATAACCTGACGTTGACGCTTGCGGTAAATAAACAAGGTTGCCGTTGAAATCCTTTGCCGCTGTATTTGTGAACTGTACGTCCACGATCTTGGCAGCGCCCAGTGCGCGACGTACGAGACGTTCGGACAGGCAGTGCATTTGCATGTTCCCTCGACCAATTCCCAGTGCATTTTCAATCCTCGAACGGATATGAAGGATGTGCCGGACTCGAATCATTCGTGTAGAGAAGTCTGGGGCCGCGAAGGAATCTTGTACTCCAAATACGAGTACGCCGCCGGGTGCGAGCCCTCTTACGAATTCCTTCAGGTACTGCTGTGAAAAACGCGGATGCACATGCTGTAGGACGATGTTGCTGTAGATGAATGAGAAGCTTGCGTCAGCAAATGGCAGATTTGCATCGGAGTGAACCAAGTAGCGGCAATGAGCATATTGGTTAAGAGATTCGGCCTTTTGAATCATCTGGTGTGAGATATCCACGCCGACACACGAGGCGAAACGCCGCGCCAGCGCCTGTGTCAGTCGGCCAACACCGCACCCAAAGTCCAAAACGGTCCCGGTGAAATTCGGGATGTGGCCGATTTTTGCCAGATGGCTCATGACGGTCTCAATTTCGGCCTCGCCGGTGGCCATGAACTCCGCAATATCCCACTTGCCATCTGCCCTGGAGGCATCAGTGAGAATGGCCCCAAGCGCATCGCGCTTGGCGAGGGTTTCCCAATCGCTCCTGTGCTTGTCGAGATTCATTGGACTTCGACTTCGATTCTCACGGATGATACGGCACTTGCACTGGCCAAGGAAATTAAGCAGTTGGCATTTTCCGGGGAGTTGTCCTATCTTTAGCGCTGATGGATGGTTTTTCGAGCGCCTAGCGCTCAGGAGGGTCGAGATGGCGAATTCAATTTCTGGGGAGGAAAGACCCCTTCGGGCCGACATGGAAGACTGGGACGAGTTTTTGCAGGGTCGATACCGACAAGGAAAGTCGGAAGAGGAATTCCGGCAGTACGACGAAAAGGCGAATCCCGGCGTGGCGCAATTTTACCGCTTGAACCACGAGCATCAGACCTTTGACTATGTCCTAGGCAAAGAGAGCCAATACTTCCCGTTGCAGAAGGGAAAGAAATCCATTTGGGAAGCAGCGGAATTTCTCAACACCCTTGTTGACGATAGCGATCCTGACACCGACCTGACGCAGATTGAACACTTGCTGCAAACTTCCGAAGCAATCCGCGCCGACGGCCATCCGCGCTGGTTCGTACTGGCAGGATTCGTTCACGATCTCGGCAAGGTGCTGTGTCTGTGGGGCGAGCCGCAGTGGGGAGTTGTTGGTGATACATTCCCGGTCGGCTGTGCGTTTTCGGAGCATATCGTCTTCCCCGAATATTTCGCTCCTAATCCTGATTTGCATCATCCAGTCTACTCGACAAAATTTGGCGTCTACGAGCCGAACTGCGGACTGGAAAAGGTGCACATGTCGTTCGGCCATGACGGATATATATACGAGGTAATGAAAGACTTTCTTCCGGAGGAGGCGCTCTATATGCTGCGCTATCACTCCTTCTATCCCGCTCACAAACATGGAGCGTACCGGCATCTGATGAACGAAGAGGATGCCGCGATGTTTCGCTGGGTCAATGAATTCAACAAATATGACCTTTACTCTAAGGGCCATGCCAAGCCGAAACTCGCGGAAATTAAGCCGTACTACGACGACTTGTTCGCTGAGTTTCTTCCTGCGGAGATTGCCTGGTAATTCCTAACTTTAAAAGTGGGTGTGCAAGCCGCGTCGCGCTGGAGGCTCAAACCTGCGCAAGTGGAGCGCCGGTGCCAATATCCAAGGTCAGCACAACTCTCTGCATATCCAGAAGCAGCTTAGCGGTCCACTATCTTCGGCAGATCCCTACTTTGATTCCTTGGTGATCGCGTCCGCGGCGTTTCCGGCCACAACCCAGCTTGCCGACCCGGCCACGACGGCTTCATCCTCAAACCACAGGAATCCGAAGTCGTCGATGCACTCCGGAAAATCCGGCTTGATGATGATGTATCCCGGAATCACGGCGCCCGGAATGTAAGCATTGTCGGCGCGGTTGTTGCTGTACGTTTTCGTCTTCGAGACCGTACCGACGCCAGCTACATACGAGGTGCTGGATACCGGGTGCGTGCCGAGAATGTAATTGACGGCGCGAAGTGTGTATTCAGGGCTCACAAGATCCGGAAACGCCTTATGCAGGAGGTACATTCGGATGGCCATGTCAACCACGGCGCCCGATCCGCCCCAGGTGCCCAGGCTAGGGGGTACGCCGAACGGGGTGGCGTCCAACTGCTTGTCTAGACCCGCCATGTATGTCTTCACCGCTTCTCGCATTTGAGCTTTCGCGCTCGCGTCCAGATACGGCAATGCCCTGACTGCCGTCCAACCACGGCCCCCCATCTGCTGCGGAGTAATCATCTGAGGGAACAACTCCTTCAGACGGAACTTATAGGGCTCCGCGCCATTGGTGGCAATGGTCAATTCCAGTGCCGCAGCCCAGTCCTGGCCGACGCCAAAGTTGCCGCGGCTGAAGCCGGGCGGCGGAGCTGTTGTTGCGCTGGGCGCGACAGGATTTGTAGGAGCGGCGAGGTTGCTCCGTCCGCTAGGACCGGCTTGAGCGCCAGTCGCCGCACCCTGAGACGCAGCCAGCACGCCGCCTCCGAGAGCACCTTCCGGTGCCTCTGCGCCGAACGCACGGCCCACCGGAGGCGTTGGGTGAGCTTTCTCGTCGTTCCATGCTTTGATGGCAGTTTCGAGGCAGTCTTTCGCTAATGCGTCGTCATAGCCTTTCAGCGTGTCGGCCGCTGCAGCCAGCGCTGCGATGGCATCCCACTGGAAAAACGGGTTCGTCGTGGAGAAAATCCAGCGGTCGTCAGGTTTGCCGGAGTAGTCTCCCTTCACTTCGTTCGGACCTAGATTCGGATCATAGATGCGGCCGTCGGTTTTCGACGCTCCGTCGCCCAAGTGCGTATATTGGCGCAGATCTGGTTCGTGAGTACCGCGGATCGCGTGGCCAAAATTGTGAAACTGCGCCAGAATGAGCAGTGCGCCGTGCTTGACTTGCTGCACCGTATCCGGCACGCCATCGGGACGGTGCATTTCAACCTCACGCGAGACTTCATCCACCGTAAGCTCGTCGTACTTAATATTGAATTCGCGATACGCCAGAGCCAGACTCTGAATCACGCTTAGTTGGGCAGGTTCCTCGAGGTCGAAGTCGCCGGCATCATACCAGCCGCCCACGTTCATCCCCGGAATATGATCGCCGCCTTTCCACTTTCCGTCCGTTGCCGTAGCCTGATTCCAGCCGTCGAATTGCTCCCCAACAACGGGCGCCAGACGGCCATCGTCTAGGTGTGAAGCGCCGTGCCACACGCGGTAGGCTTCGCGAACGGAAACGTGATCCATTTGCTCCGCAAGGTGATGGTCAAGGCTGTCTTGCCAGATGTTCGCGTAAGCGTCTTTGGAAATGGGAAAGGGCGCCGTACGCTGGTCTGCATACTCGATTACATAAAGGCCGGGGTCCTTAATCGCGGTGAAGTCGAATTTCGAATAGACGTACCGCAGCCAGGGTGTTGAAGGCGTGATCGGGCCCTCAAACGCCTGCTTGTAAGATCCGTCCTCCATCAGGCGCAGCACTTTGGCCGTCTTTGGGCCGTTGTACTTCGGGTCGAGTTCGAGCACCGCCACCTTTGAGAAACCCGGCGCATAGCCAACCTGGCTGTGCGCGATCATGGGAGGCCGCGTCCAGTTCGGAATCACGGCCGGCCTGATGTGCCAGACGATGGCGCCGGTGGTCTTGCCCGAAGGGATCAGCGAACGCAACACGAACCAGCCGTTCTGCGCGCGGTTGCGTCCATCGAACAGCATGAGGTCGGCGGTATCCGACTTAACGTTGACCCGGGCCAGCGCGTCGTCGACCCCCAAGGTGATGGTCTTGCCCTCAGCGAACGGCAGCGGCTGCGTGTATCCCTTGGCCTTGTCCCAGTCCTCCAGGTAGTACGCCTTTTTCGGTTCACCAGGCAGCGGCAACACCTTGACCATCGCATCGTTAGGCGTTCGCGGGAAGATGCCGGCTTTGATTCCGTCCACGAGGTAAGCCTTGCCCATGTAGATCGAGGGCAGAAACTCCAGGTTGAAGCCCGCCTGCCCGGCCAGTTTCTGAGGTAGCGGCTTGTCGAGATTGATGCTGACCTTCACGCCGCCTGGTTCCGCAGCGACTTCAAGGGTGTAGCTAATGTCGAAGGTCGGGAAAGCGAGGTCGGCGGTGAGTCGGTTGGTGGCCTTATCGGCCTGGCGTCTTTTGAGGGTTGCCACCAAGTCCCACTGCTCGGGCGTTGGCATCAGGCGCACGTCGCCGTTGGTTGCGATGCGCTGGCCGTGGAGAATCATCTCCATGGCCGTGTTCTTTTGGTCTACGAACACCGGATGATACGTGCTGTCGTAGAGAAATACGCTGAAACCTTGAGTATCGAGGTAATTCTTGTCGGTCACCTTCATGGCAAAATCGGCGCCGAACAGGCCTGGACTCAAGGTCAGGGCCAGGAGGAGACAAACTCTGATTCGGTTAGGCATAGATTGGAATGACTTGCTCCTATGCCTCAACCTAACACGCCATGCGCATGGTCTCAGCCCGTTTGTCCTCAGGGCGCAAGGACTTTTGAGGCGGGCCGCTAGACGAAAGCTCATAGCGCTGACTGGGGACTACATCTCAAGCTGTCAATCATGCACGGCGTACTGAAAAAAGGGGTCGCCCATCAGGCAACCCCGTATTGATAAGTTTTCAATCAGACTCTGTTCATAGGGATCGGTGCCGGAGAGTCGGTGATCCCCTGAAGAAGGATGAGCAGAAATATCTCCTTGTTTCAGGAAGTCAAGAGTTCGTGGAACTGATCGGCCGAGTCTTGCCGACATTGCGGCGGAAATAGGTGAGCTCGTGAATGATTCGTCAATTCAGCCCAATCCAGAATGAAATTTCGCCTGCTCATGCAACATGCCTTATTAGGATTCGGGCGGGGTGTGCCCGATAAACTTGTCAGTCCACTGAATGAAATACTTCATGTTTGGCGCGTCGGTGTGGCCGCCATCATGCTGGCGCCATGAAAGCTGACCGGACAGGATCCCCTCATTCACAGGGGGCATTTTCGCCGTGTGATAATCGCCGACCGCGTCGAGGCCTTTGGCACCAAGCAGCGTAAACACCCGGCTCGCTTCCACGGTCGCCATAAAGCTTCCTTGCTGATCGAGCCAGTGAGCGTCACCTTTTTCTGGAATTCCATAGCTGATGAAGGTGAGGCGTGGCGCGCACAGAGCAATCAATTCACTGGAATCTACCGGAATATCCCCGGGTGTCTTGCTGCCAAAAGCAGCCTCGGATGCGCCGTATTGCAGAAAGTTTCCCGCCATCCAGTAGTACTCGCCTCCGGTTAGACTTTCCACTGCTTCTCCGTAGTTCCGGCGCATTGGCGTGGCGCCTCCTTTGCCAGACGAACCGACAAGAACCATCGCAAAGCGCTGATCGAACGCCATGGTGACCAGGGCAGCTTTGCCGTAGCGGGAAACGCCTTCGATGCCGACATGTTTTGCGTCTACCGAAGAGTCGGTCACAAAGTAATCCAAAGCGCGGCCTGCGCCCCAACTCCAAGCTCTCAACGCGCCCCAGTCTTCCGCCTTACGCGGCTGGCCTTTGTTAGCCAGACCGATAATTCCGCGGGTAATGCCGGCACCGTCGTCAGCTTGTACGCTGGCCGGGTCGAGGAGAGCGAATCCCCACCCCGCTGTGATCAACTGCCAGGTGTTAGGCAAATCGCCGTCCGCGTTCAGTTGCGGGGGTTGGAGGGGTGTTGGCCTGACCGGCTGCCATGCCGGATGATCTGACAGAACAGCTTTCAAGGATGGATCCTGCTGGACGAGCAGCGCTTTCCACGCCACATTGATGCGGTCAAGATCTTCGCCCGCGGGTTCATTGGGCGCTGGGAAGCCGGCGCGGCCAAACATGATGAGAACGGGAACCGGTCCCACGGCGTTTGCCGGTGTAACCAGGGTCATGTGGATCTTGACGCTGATGGCGGGATAAGACGAGTTATCCACCTGACCGACGAGATCCTTGGCAATGACGCGATTAAATCCGATCATCTCGTGATCGACTGCGGTGACACTCCACGTCACTTTCGGGACATCTTTTGGAATGCGGCCGTAAACGTACTTTTCATACATTTCGACGATCTCTGGACGGCGCTTCTCCCACCACATCTGCGGAGTGGTGACCTTCTTGCCATCGTTCAGTGTGAGCGGGTCCGGAAGATTGGGATAAGAATTGGCCTTCGACTCATCGTAGTTGGCGTGGTTGGGAGCTTTTTCATTGCCACTCGGACCGGGGCGCAGGGCTTTAATGCCGAGCTGATCCATCATGTTCTGGTGATCCTGATCGGAAGTAAAGGTGACCGGCGGTGGCGGGGCCGCAAGAGAAGAATTTTGACTCAATGCCGCTTGCTGGCCGGCGATCGCAAAACCTAGGCCGAGCACACCGAGACGAGACCTGGAAGGAAAACGCACACATCCTCCTCTTGCTGATGTTTCTGTTGGTGTTGCGGAATCGAACCAATTCAGGGCTCATACTAAATCCATTCCGGGATTCGCGCTAGCAAGTTGGCCTCGATGTTGGCCCGTGCCGCGCCACCTTTGCTGGGCGCGCTGATAACGCGTCGCGATCGAACGCTGACGCGTTCTCGCCCTGGGTTACATTCATCGGATAGCCCGTTGCAGAGTCAAGCAGAGGATGGGGTTATGACGCGTTGTAGCGCATTCGGGCATTCAACCGATAAAGTGTTGTGCATGAATCTCAACTGGTTTGGCGTGCTCGTCGTTGGCGTGCTTTTTGTTGCCAGAGCAGCGAATGCCCAGCAATCCGAGGCGGGCGCAAATGCAGTGCTACAACGCGAAATGCCGCACCTGGCTGCCCAGATCCACCTCTCGCTGGTGCAGGAGGACTACGGGGGTAAACCTGACGGGTTCCGGATCAGCGGGAGTCGTGGCGACATTCATGTGCAGGCAGCGACGATATCGACGCTACTATTCGGCGTCAACTGGTACCTGAAGTATGTTGCGCACTTGAATGTATCCACCAATGGCAGTCGGTTAGGATCTCCTGGATTGCGCCTTCCGGGTTTAGAAACTCCCATAGTACGTCCAGCACCCTACCCATTCCGCTATGCGCTGAACGAAAACACCGACGGCTATTCAACTCCGTATTGGGACTTCGCCCGGTGGCAACACGAGATCGATATACTGGCGCTTTCCGGGTTCAATGCTGTGCTGATTCAGCGCGGCAACGACCTGGCTGTGTACGAGGCATTTCGTGACATTGGGTATTCCGACGTGGCAATCCGTAGTTGGATCACCCAACCCGCCCACCAGAACTGGCAGTGGATGGGCAACATGTGCTGCTTCGTCGAGCCGATCTCGTTGGCCCTGATGCAAAAACGTGCTGCGTCCGCTCGCAAGATTCTAGACGAACTCCGCGCACTCGGGATCACGCCCGTCTTGCCAGGCTTCTGGGGAGTTGTGCCAGCCGATTTCGCGAAGTACGTCCCCGGCGCCCATGTTGTTATTCAGACAGAGCCGTGGAATGGTTTCCAGCGGCCTGGATGGCTCGACCCTCGAGATAAAGCCTTTGCACAGCTTGCTGCCGCCTTCTACAAACATCAAAAGGAGCTATTCGGCGACACCACAATCTACGACATGGAGACTTTTCAGGAAGGCGGCGTGGCCGGCGATGTGCCTGTGGGCGATGGTGCACGCGCCATTCAGAAAGCACTCAACACCGCACATCCCGATGCTCTCTGGTTCATGATGGCGTGGCAGACGAACCCGCGGCAGGAATTGATTAACGCGGTAGATCGCGCGCATATCCTGATCGCAGACATCGAGCAGGGACGCATCCCCAGAGAGACTCGAGAGACCGACTTCAAGGGGGCTCGGTGGCTATTCGGAGGCCTTTGGGAGTTTGGCGGCCGGACCACCATGGGAGCTGCGCTGTACGACTATTCGCAGCGTATGCCTGTTGCTGCCACGAATCCCGGGAGTCATGTCTCGGGTACAGCGCTCTTCACCGAAGGGCTCGATACCAATCCATTTGCATTCGACCTCTACACGGAGATGGCTTGGCATACCGAGCCGGTTGACCTGGAGAAGTGGACCGCGGAATACGCCTTGCGCCGGTACGGAACCGCGGATGTCCATGCAGCGAACGCTTGGCGCATCCTGCTGCACACGGCGTACAGTTATCGCGCGGATGGCAACAGCCAGCACGGCGAGCGCGACGCCGCTCACGAGTCTATCTTCAACGCGCAACCATCCCTCATCGCCACGCGCACCGGACACTGGGCCCCCGACGTCCTCCGCTACGAGGCCAACGACCTCCAGCCTGCTCTCTCTCAGTTGCTCCTGGTCGCGCCATCCCTGCGCACAACTGCCGCGTATCGTTTTGACTTGACCGATATCACCCGTCAGGTCCTGGTGAACGACGCCCGCCGACTGCTTCCACTCATTCGCTCGGCTTATGAATCGAAGGATCGCACCGCCTTCCACACGCTGACGACGGAGTGGCTACGCGACATGGGACTCGAAGAACGGCTCCTCAGAACAAACGAGTTCTTTCTTCTGGGTCGCTGGTTGAGTTATGTCCCAGAATGGTCAAGCTCGCCAGCCGATTTAAAGAATATCGAATACGATGCCCACTCTATTCTCACGACATGGGGCGACCGCACGGCTAGCGAAGACCTGCATGAATATGGCAATCGAGATTGGGCTGGCCTTATCGAGGGATACTACGCGCCACGCTGGAAGATGTACTTCGATTCGCTCGACGTCGCCCTTGCCTCTGGTGGCGAACCGAAGCCCATTGACTGGTACGGTTTCGGTGACAGTTGGAATCGCTCTGCCAGGCAGTACCCAGCGCAGCCTTCCGGCGACACCTATGCAATCAGTTCGACGATCGCAGAATCGCTCAAGTTGAAATCCAAGGAGGCGCGATGAGGACTGCCGATCGGACGGGGCATCCGCCGACTAGAGAGCCTTCCGGGCTCAGAAGAGCTATATCCGCGCCCGGAACCGGAGGCGCTCACGGGGAATCGACTGTCGCCAGGGCGAAGGGGTCACTTCGACAGTAAATTTCCTCTTCCGATTTTAATTACAGGTGGGCACGGTCTTGTCCGCTCACGCTGTTGGCCCCCTGAATATAGCCTGCGAATACAGTACAGATATGCTATGGAGTGGCTTTTGGAGGAACGAGTACGGTCGGCTTTGTCCATGATCTGAGTCATGGTCCTCACGTGATCGATGGCGGCACCGGGCATGACTGAACTCACACTGCGCTGCAGGGTATCGCCGTTGATCGCCGGCACATGGAGACCTAACGTTTCTGGCCATTTGCGCTTGCCGAGTCTGTTGTCGTCTGGCGTGCCCGCGTCACCCACTTGCTCCACATCTCGGGATCGGCGAGGACTTTCATGTAGACGCCACCGACGACGGAGCGCGCCTGGAAGCCAACTGCCCGAGCGGAAAGTGTGTCATACCAATCTGTCATTGGTACACGGTCCGTGGTCTGATTCAAGAATTCAAAGATCGGATGCACGAAGGTCTTGAAGTCCGCGGGATTACGGGCGAGCGTAGCGGACCATATCGTCCAATCCAGTTTGGTGTAAGTTGCGCGGTTGTCCAAGGGTAGTCCGAAACGGTTCAAATGTGTTTTGTAGGTGGCGACTTCCTGCTCGGCAACATCAGCGGGGAACAGGTGGAGGTCGAGGATGTTATCCCAGACAAGGTTGTATTTTTGACTCCAGGTGTCAGCCTTGTCGAAGGCCAGACGATAGTGGTCGCCCGCCTTTGCCATGGGCGCCCATTTAGCAGCCATGGACTTGGCAGCGGTCTCGTAGTGGCTAGCTGCCTTGTGATCGCCGAGCTTTGCTGCAAGCTGCGCGTAGGCGGCAAGCGCTTCAATTGCCTTGATGGATAGGTTGGTATTGTGTGCGAGGTGGCCGGCGAAGTCATCGGTGCTTAGCTGATTTTCAGGATCGAACCCTTTGGCAAGCAGATAGTCGGCCCACTTAGTAAGCAGTGGCCAGTAGCGGGCGGCGAAGTCTGCGTTGTGTTCCGCATGCGCAATGGCAGCAACCATCAGAATCATGTCCCCGGACTCCTCGACGGGCATCTGGTCCTCTTCACTTACTTCGCCTCCGCCATAGAGTTGCCCGTTAGCGAGGGGATAGACTCCGAGGTCGTGAGGGGCGAACGGAAACTTCCACTGCGAAGTCTGAGCGTAGCGCATCACTGGCTCCAATTGCGCCTCAACCAGCTTGGGGTTAAGAAACAGGAACATGGGTGAAGAAGGATAGATGACATCCACGGTGGAGATCGAGCCGTTGCTGAAATTTTCCTTGGGCATAAAGAAGGGAACACCATTCGCGTCTTCCACTAACTTGTGGGCAGCGACTGCCTGGCGAAATGCAAGCGTTGCTATGGCCGCATACTCTTGGCCTCCTGCTTGCACCAAGTCGTGTTCCAAATCGGAGTCGTATTGCTCAGCCCGCTTCTTTAAGGGAAGATAGTCGTGCTCTGCGCCTTTCAATAATGCGCTGAAGCTAGGAAACTCCGTGCGCCAATAGGGTAGAAGCTTTTGCTGCATATACTCCACCGAGTAAACATCGTCATAACCCAGAATCACGTGACGAGAAACGGTTGCGGGCCCGACCGCGCCAAGGTGCAAAACCGTACTAAGTGCCGGGGCCGCTGGGTAACGGCTCTGCGGCAAGCGCGGCTGTGCGAGGTCGTCATCGAGGGGAATTTTGCCGTTCGCAACAAATTGGTCACGATAAGTCTGATTTCCGGCGGCAAGCTCACTGGAGCCCTCGGCCGCGGGGACCGCTATGTAGAAATATCCCCAGTCGAGCCGCAGGTTATCCCCAGACTTCTCGAGGATTGGCTGCCTGGAGGTACCGAGGCGGAGCAGGTGGAGGCCGTCTAACTCCGCGCGCGACCACGCTACAGGCTCGTCGCGGCTGGTGGTGGCGATGGCTCCATCGGCATCAAGATAGAGAGAGACATCATGCGTGCCGCCATCGCGAGACTTCACCTCCCACGTGAGGTATGTGATTGGACGCGCCATGATCTTGATGTCGTCAGGAAATGCTGGCGTCAGAAATGTTATGGACAGCTCGATCTGGGCGCTCTGCATAGTTACGATCGTGCGCGTCGGAGTGATCTGCCGATGAGTTTCATCCAGAGCCGGAATTCCGCGGTCGGCATCCCCGAGATATCGATAGTTCTTTCCGTCGACTCGAACAATGCCATTCAGTTCTTGCGGGGCGCCTGTCCAGTGCCTGGTGGGCCCATCGGTTAATCGGTCTGTCGTGGACCAGATGCTGAAGTAGGGATCATGGACGACCAGAGGCGTCGCAGGGGCGCGCAGGAACGCAGCCGTATCCTGCTGCGCGACAGCGGCTACAGATGCACAACAAAGCAAAGTGATGGCCATCAACCTGTTCAATGTGGAGATTTTCATTTCGCATCCCTTCAAGTGTCCGGTACACAACGATACTGTTTATGCGTAAGGATATATGCGCAATAGGGGGCTTTCACGCGACCATTCTAAAGATCCGAACAGCGACTACCGCAAACGACAGAGCGCCATCAGCACATAGGAGGCGTAGAGGGTCCGAGAAACGGTTGATTGGCAGACAGCGGAAGACTCTACGATTTGCATTGCGGAAACGAAGTAATGCGCAGCTTGGCCGCCGCGTATGGAATGAGTGTGATGGTCTCCTCCGGCTGATCGCTGACAACGGGACTCTGCGGCGGCGGGTTGGCGACGCCGTCCTCCGCGCGCCATGCGTCGAGCTTGCGCGCCCGCACACTGAGCCGCACTGGAGCGTTGTGACGAGTGAACGGTCCTTCTCCAACTTCAGTCTCAGTGACGACGATGCTCTTCGCTGGCGAATCGGTTTCGACATTGAGCGCGTAGTTCCATTCGGTCGACGGGAATACCTGCCAGTCGGCGGTCATGCCGCGATCGCGCAGCTTTACCCAGTTCTCACCGATTCCATACGAAAAGACGAGCGGCCCGCGCTCGATAGCAATAGAGTCATGAAACCCGCGAGAAATGCGCGGCGACATTGGAAAGGCAATCTCGACGCGGTCTCCGGCCTTCCACGTGCGATCGATGCGGGCAAAGGAGCCAGGCATAGGGGATGGTGCGGTGTGGCCGTTCACCAGGATAGTGGTGCCGGCCGCCCAGGCCGGAATGCGTAACTGCAATGGAAAGCTCTTGGGCGTAGCGGGATTGATGGTGAGTTGGACCGCGCCTCGGAAAGGGTAGTTGGTCTCCTCGACAATGTGCACTGGGCTGCCACGCACGACTGTTCGCACCTCGCAGGGAGCATAGACGGCAGCGACCAGGCCATCGTCGGCGGCATTGTGCTGCGAGCCGGAGAGCATGAACAGACTGGCAACAAACTTGGGCCATCCCTGGTGGAAGTTGGCCGTGCAGCAGCCGAAGTTCGGCTCGAGACCGTAGAGATTGGACTCCGGCCCATCGGTTGTCCAGGGCTTGTGGTGCAGACTGCATTCCACTTGGTTAGGTTCCTGATTGTATTGATGCGCCCACATATCGTCGTTGAACGTGCCGGGCAACGCATTGAAAGCGAGCTGTTCGAGCCGGTCGCCAAGCGAGGAATCGCCTACGATGGCGAGTGAATGCTCGAGCGAGAACATGTATTCGACGACTGTGCATAGCTCCGAGCCCTGCGAAGGGTTAGTGCCGGCGAGGTGCTCATCACAGGAGAACATACCGTTGGGCAGGCCGTGGTACTTGTTCAGTTCAGCGATCATCTTGAGAACTGCGGCCTGGTCGGCGCCTGACGCGGAGATCTGCGACCATACGGGCCCTGTCTTGACTGCCTGTCCGTTGTTCACACCATGCGTCGCAAGGGCCAGATCCTTGAGCCCGCCACCCTGCTCAAGCTTTATGTATTCTGCCGTGATGCGCTCTGTGTATTGGAAGTTCGCGTATTGCGCCATCCAGTCGTAGCCTTGTTTTCGCAGCAGGTGAGCCAGGTCAAGAAGATAGGGCGAGCCGGTGCGGTTGTAGAGCCAGACGACACTGAGGAGTTCGTCTTGCCAACGAAACTTGCTCCAGTCGCTCAACGGACGCATGGGTAGCTCACCAAGCTGATAGCGCAGGTATCTTTCCATCGCTGGAATCACTCGATTGTCGCCAGTGAACTCCTGATACTGGGTCAGAACCTTCAGCATCACAATGCGGGGCCACCAGTCGTTGTTGGATGCGGGGCCGATCATGCCGCTGGTGGCTTGGTGGTCGAGGGTCCAATTGATATACCGCTGCGCCTTTGCTTTGAGGCGTGCATTGTCAAGCAAGTAAGCTAGAGGCACGAGGCCATCAAGGAAGTAAGGGCCTCGTTCCCACGATTCCCCCTTTCCTCCCAACCAGCCGCTATCGGGACCGACGTCGGCCCAAGTTTCGTCCAGGTGTCCGCTCAGTCCATTGGCCTGAAGGCGAAGCTGCTCCTTGAGCCATCCTGCGGGGCGGACTGATCCCAGGGGCAGAAAGTAAAAAGCGTTGGGGGCCAGCGGTGCGCGGTTTTTGAAGGTGGAGGCTGTGCCTGGGAGTGCTTGCGAAGACGCAAGGGCCGTCACACTTGAAGAGAAGAAGCGGTCGATTGGAAGGGACGATGCGAGGCCGAAGAGGCCGATCCGATTCAGAAACTGCCGGCGGGACAATGAGCGCTTCGATGAAGGCGACATGTTCGACTCCTGAGACAGGTTTGCCGCGATGGTAACTGAAACGTTTTTCCGGCGCGTGGTACGAGTGTCTATCCGGGCATGGTCGGAAAAACAGATTCCCGCTTGGGCACGGCCTTCTCGTTCGTATTTTAGAGTTTTGTTCGAAAGCATGGCTAGCTGGTTACGTTCACTTTACATCTGGGTTCCAGGTTGGTTTGTTAAGTAGATTGGTTAAGGAGAGTGTATGAAATACATCAGCACCGTAATTCTATTCGCGGTACTGGCTTTGATGGCAAACGCGCAAGCCAGTTCTGATACTCAACAGGCTGCTGCCGTATTGTTTTCTAGGTACGGGAGTGTTGCCTTGACCCCCACTAGCTTCTTAGCTAGTGCTCAAGCTCACGACGAACACTTCATCGGAGGTCAGGTAGTGATGCAGTGGCCTTATCAGACGTTCTTGAGCGGCCTACTTATGCTGGGCATGGACCAGCTACCTACTACTCCTGAAGAAGTCACCCCGGTGGCAATGCAGAGACTGATTGTCCATCTACGAGTCTTGTCAGATTTTTATCCATCGTTCTTGGTGGGCGCCAAAGACTTCGTCGGCCCAAAAGAAGGCTTGGGGATGGCAGCATCTAACCAGTGCTCAGTGGGGATTTCTAACACTTCCGTTCAAGCTGACATGGTGGCATTTTTTACGAAGCGAGCAACCAAGCAAGACGTAAACGGTCGTGCTGTCTGGGTATGGCGTATGCCCCCTTACGAAGGTTTCGCCAACCTTACAACTATGTTCTATGCTGCTCAGGTAAACAACTACCTAGTGATCTGCAGCACGCTCCCCCTGCCTCCCGATAAACTATCTGATGTTGTAGCGAATACTAAAGACTTTGTGGCGGTAGCTACAGCACTCAGTGCTCATGCTACTAAACCAACAGTGATTGATTGGGATGAGATCAGCAAGCATTCCTACTGGGTA
>JANXYB010000057.1 GCA_025350325.1 Acidobacteriaceae bacterium | reverse complement strand
ACGGCTCCTCTAATGCTACTCATGGCGCTTTCAGCTTCCGTCTTTCTAGTGGGCTGTCTGAATCTCGCGAACCTTCAGCTCGCGCGACTCCATGCACGTGCGCATGAACTCAGTGTGCGTATGGCGCTTGGAGCAAGCCGCGCCAGGCTTATTCGTCAGATTGTTCTTGAGGATGCGCTGCTAGTCGCGGGGGGCTCGGTGGGCGCGGTTGCGCTGGGCCGCGCGGTAAGCGACATTCTCATTCGCTGGGCTTCCAATCGTAATGCTCTTTTCACGTTCGACCTGCATTTGAACTTGCCTCTTGCGGCTCTCGGCGGAGGGCTTATGGTGGTGTCGCTCGCGTGCTTCAGCATTCTTCCGGCGATCATCTTCATACGCACCGGCGTTGCGCAGACCGCAGGATCGGGCGCTAAAGTCGCAGGTATTTCGCAGACCGCTCGCCAACGCTTTCGCTCCAATGTGCTGCTTAGCACGCAGGTTAGTCTTTCGCTTCTGCTCTCCACTATGTCTGCCTGTTTCGCCGCTACGCTGGTGCACTGGGAAACCGCAAACGTGGGCATGGATCGTGAGCATGTGCTGATTGTGCGCCCGGAGCTGCATCAGCCAAGGTACACCAATCATAGTGAAATGCTGCCAGGGCTTTATAGCCGGATACAGGAGCGCCTGCAGGCACTTCCCGGCGTGCGCAGCGCAGCCGTAGAAATGTGCGGCGGCATTCACTGCGGCTGGATAACCGCACTCTACGTGCATGGGCGCAGCGGTCTTACGGACGCGCAGGTGCATGGCCAGGAGGATCATGTTGGCCCCGGCCTTTTTTCCACGCTTGGCATACCAATTCTGCGCGGTCGCGATTTCTCTTCGAGCGACACGGACAAGACGCAGACGGTGGCGATCATCAGCCGTGCCTACGCACGTCAATTGTTTGGAGAAGCCGACCCAATTGGGCAATGGGTCGGTTATGGGCCAGCGCCCGATGATCACAAATTTCTGATTGTGGGTGAAGTGGCCGATGCGCGCGTGAATGGCGCGGAACGCGAGGCTCCGCCGGTGGTTTACATGAGCATCAACCAGAGGAGTGCGCCGGTAAACAGCATCCGAGTGCGGGCCGTGGGTGATCCGCGCCAATTATCAAGCAGTGTGCTCAAGGCGCTGTATGAGGTTGATCCCTCTCTGCCTGTCAGCGAAATCGTGCCTTTGGCAGAGGAACTGAACGGCGACCTCGGCACCGAAAAGCTCCTTGCCCGGCTGGCGGGAATCTATGCGAGCTTGACGCTGCTGCTGGTTGCTATCGGATTTTATGGTGTGATGTCGTCGCGTACGGCACGGCGCAGGAGCGAGTTCGGCATCCGCCTTGCGCTGGGAGCTACGCGCCGCCACATTCAGATGCTCGTCGTCAGTCAGACCGCACGCATTCTTCTCGCGGGCATCGTGCCCGGAGCATTACTTTCAATCTTCGCCGTGCGCACAGCAAGTCATTTTCTGTATCGGTCTGTCAGCGCGAATTCACTCGCAATTGTGGCGGCAAGTCTGGTGCTCGCATTTGCCGGTTCTGTCGCGACGCTCATCCCCGCTCGCCGTGCGGCGTTTGCCGACCCCTTGGAAACGCTTCGCAGCGAATGATCGTCTGGTAGGTCATTTTGCCTCCTTGGAGTAGGGCTGTGCTCTTTCCTCAGAGAACCTGAGACGGTCTACTGCGCTTTTTCTGGTTGGTTGCAAATCTGCTCTTCGGTCGCGGCATTCAGCTTCCCAGTTCCACAGAGGGTGTTGGCAGTTTTTTGAACGTTGCCGCCGTCCCCAAGCAGGTATGGTGTGAAATCGCCCATCGTTTCGTACTCGTGGCTGGTACTATCCGGGTCTGGAAACCAGAAGGTGCAACGTACCGCTTCATTGGGATGTTTCTTACCTGGTTTTGAGCAAGCTGAATCAAATAACACTTTGGTTCCCGGTTGAACGTTATCCAGAAACCACTTGTTGTGGTAGGTCACCGGAGGGTGGTAGGCGTTCGACCCCAAGACCGACATAATCGACAAGCCCTTGTTGACGGGAGCCTCTACGCGGTAGTCGCCTGACTCAGTATGGAGTAGATGGATGCCTTGTCCGCCGCCGCTCAATTTGCTGTCTGTCACAGTCTTCGCCAAGGTTGCATCGTATCCAGTCGTCACCCGTAGGTTCTGGTCGAGGATGGCGACCTGATATTGCGCGGCATGTTTGTAGGTCTTTTGAGCGTTAACAAAATTGGTACCAACCAAAACAAGAAGTATTGCGAAAATACCGTTCTTCATTCTGTTCTCTTTCTTGATTACCCTTGAGTATCACGAGTCGCTTAAGCGGCTCGTGCCACTTATTAGTCAACTCTGCCAGGTGCTCGGCTTTCGGCACTCGATGCACTTGAATGAGCCAGAGTTGTCAGTCGGTGATGGAGTTACCGAGGCGAGTTAGTTTTAGAATCTGCCAGTATCATGACGCGACAACACACCACAAACTGTGCTGTGAATCACGCGCCCCTCAAGAATTGATACTTAAGTGGTAGTTCAAAGCGGATGGATTGGCTTGGATATGTTCGAAACTGTGCACTTGAATCGAGATTCCGTCACGCCGGGAGGCGCACGGAAGATAAGTCTGAAGAAAGGCCGCGCTCCAGATGGGAGCCCGACCCTTCTCGTCCTCTGTCAAACGGCAATCGCCATCGGCTTCCTACTGCCTCCTGCCTTCACTATCAATTGAAGTTTGGCGTTGACTTCGCGGTGCCGCCCTTCAATCTGAGCGTGAAGTCGGGATTCCTTTACCCATTGGTTCTCATGCCAAGTACGTGCAGATTTCTGGATGGCCTTCAGCCCGTCAACTGCATCGGCCATGTCGCAAAACCTCGTCTGAAACTTGTTGCCGACGACGTATACAAACAACTCTTGAGCCTTCTCGGCGCTGCCAACCTTTGTGAGCCGGAGCTTGGCGATTTCGAGTATCCCGTCCCGCATTACGGCAGCGAGAGTCGTCGCTAGACGAGGCTCGACAACAGGCACACCGTCCGCCACGCACATGCCGCGCTGTTTCTTGGGAAATACACGGCTGACAACCATGACATAGGGAGTTTCATACTGTGTGTGATACTTCTTCGCTTGTGTGATGAATGCGCTTTGCCAATCAGAAACGTTCTTGCTCTCATAGACAATGCGGCCAGCTACGGTATCACCGTATAGACGATGTCCGCGCCTTTCACACCACGCCCGATGCGCTCAACGTCATCGCATGGGAAAGCGCGAATGAGTTCGGCGTAGAGGTCGAGTTCACCCTCTTCTCCGAACTGTTCTCCGGACTTTTTCTCTAATTGTCTCTTCAGGGCATCGACCATGTTTTGCATTCGGCTCAACTCTATTGTGTGTTTTAGTTGTTCCTTTTCTCTTGCGTCTTCAGCGGCCTCTCTTTTGGCCTTGACGACCTCAGCATTTCTCTTCGTCTCTGCCTCTCGCAACTTCTTATTGAGGTCGTCGACTTGGCTCTTCATCATGCGCCCAGCTTCGGCGGTTCCTGCCTTCCGAGCATCCTCAACCTGCTTAGCTGTGCTGCGCTCAGCGATTTCCAGCTTCTTTCCCAAGTCGCGCAAGTCACCGCTGAATCTAGTTTCGGCTTGCTTCAGCGCATTCTCCGTTGCACCTGCAAGTCGAGTCTTGAACTCATCTTCGAGTTCTTTTCGTGCTGCCTTTGTTGCCGTCTGCACAGCAGCGGACTTAATCTTGTCCAGTTTTTCGTGGAGTGCTTGTTCGTCCATCGCTTCAGGAAGGGCTTGTCCGCAAAGAGGACATTTGTTGGGCATATCGCCTCCGTACACTCCAATAGCGCATCCGAAATCGCTACCGTTCGAATAGTTTTGTGAAAGCAACTTTCTTCTCGGGTGCGACGAGAGTCAGCGACAACAATCACACTTAATTGTGAGGTTTTAGTTAGTCTTCATAATTTGGATGGCTGAAGCTCGCGAGATGAGCGATGGCGTCGTCGGCTCGGGCGCGCAGCTGCACAAGTTCCTGGCGGGGTTTGCCCCTAAGCGATCTGTACGGTCCCATCATGCGAAAGTTGTTTGCGAGGATTGACTCGTTCCGCTCCAGAAACGTCCAGTAGAGCGCAGTGAAGGGACAGGAGCCAGGACCGACGGATCTCTTTGGGTCGTACTCGCAATGGCCGCAGAAGTTGGACATGCGGTTGATGTAGGCCGCTCCCGAGACGTACGGTTTGGTGGCGGTCAGGCCGCCGTCGGCGTACGTGGCCATCCCGAGAACATTCGGCTCAACCACCCAATCATAGGCGTCGATATAGGCAAACCAGAACCAGTCGGTGAGCTCCCTGGGTGAAAATCCGCAGAGCGTGGCAAGGTTGGAGAGCACCATCAGCCGAGTGATGTGGTGCGACCAGCCTTCTTCGATCACCTGGGCGACGACGGTATCGATGCAGTGCAGGCCGGACTTCACGCCCCAGTAGACTGCTGGGAGCGGGAGAGACGCATGGAGCGCAGATGGTCGCGCGCCTTCGTAAGGGTCGCTCGCGTCCGACGCCTTGTACGCAGCGGCCGCCGTGGCTGTCTGGTCGGGGGACTTCTCTTGAGGACGCGGACGCTGCTCCTGAATCACATGACCCCTAAGAAGACGATAGCCGTCGGTCTGCTCGTGAATATGGCGCATGAACTCACGCCAGCCGAGTAGTTGGCGAACGAACCCTTCGCAAGAGGCGAGAGGCGCGAGGCCCGCAACGGCACGCTCGGCTACGTCGCGGATGAGGTCGAGGGGGAGCAGACGTCCCAGATTGAGCAGGACCGAGGTCTTGGAGTGAAATAGCTGAACGTAATCGTCACGCATTGCATCTTCAAACGGACCGAAATGCAGGAGTAAGTGGTCAAGAAAGAAGCGCCAGCACTGGTCGCACTCCTCCCTTGTGCAAGGCAGGTCGAAGGTACCGGTTGTGCCGAAGTGGTGTGCGTAAGTCTCTTCGACAAACGCAATGACCTCCTCGGTGACTTGATCAGGGACAAAAGATGGCATCGCGGGAACCTGAACCTGATCACGAAAGGTCTTGCGATTTTCAGCGTCGAAGGAGAATTGGCCACCGAAAGGCTTTGCCCCCTGCATGAGGATTCCCGTTTTCTGCCGCATACGGCGGTAGAAGCGGTCCATGACATAGGATTTGCCGGGCTGGTAGGGTCCATAGGTTTCTATAAAATCCTGAGTGGTGGAGGCCCATGTGTGGTCTTCGACCAGATGCAGGGCTAGGCCACCTACTTGTGCGGAGTGCAGATCAAGCCGCAGTTCACGCTCAGCGGGCACTGTGCAGGTGAGATCGGGAAGATGATGGCTTCGCTGAAGGTCAATAAGAGCCTGACCGTGGCTGGAGTCGGAGAAGTGATACAGCACGGAGACGCCCCTGGCTTGCTGCTCCATCGCAAAGTGACGCATGTTGGAGATCAGGACTACCAATTTTTTCTTGTGATAAGGACGACGAAGGGCTTTAGCGGTGGACTCCACTATTACGATGCCGGTATCAGCTGCGGCCTGCTCAGTCAGCGGACCGACGCGGTCTGTGAAACGGTCATAGGGCACGTAGATCCAGCGCCGATGTGCAATGTCTTGCGCGGATGGTTGAGCTGCTTCAATCTCTCGCCGGAAATTAAACATGGTGTTAGTTTTGATGCCTCAGTTTGCAGAACGCGGGCACTCTTCTTTCCGTAGATGCCCTCGCTTAGTCTCGAGCTTTCGCCTTCACTCAAGTGGGGAGGTTGGGCGCCCCCCGATTGCTACGCGCAATTCGCAAAAGCAACAGCAGGTCCTTCGACTGCGCTCAGCATGACAGGCTCAAATACGTGCTGCCGCTCAGGATGGACGAGGGGCTCGAGTCTCCGCTTTTATGCATGATTCCTATAGAGCCGGGACCTGGACGGTAGAATGGCCGCTATGAACTTAGAGGCAATTCAGACTGCGCTGCGGGACGCTGGCCACGACGGGTGGCTCTTTTACGACCATCACCATCGCGACCCCATCGGGGGACGGATTCTGGGCCTTGATGAGAAGGCGCATATCACGCGGCGCTGGTACTACTTCGTGCCTGCGCAGGGCGAGCCGCGCAAGCTGGTGCACCGCATCGAGCAGGCGCGGCTGGACGCGCTGCCGGGAACCAAGGGCCTCTATTCAAGTTGGCAGGAACTGGCCCGCGGCCTTGAGGCGATGCTTAAAGGCGCGACGCGGATCGCTATGCAATATTCGCCCAACAACGCGATCATGTACGTCTCGATGGTGGATGCGGGCACGGTCGAGTTTTTGCGCAGCCTGGGTAAGCTGATCGTGAGTTCAGCCGACCTGGTGAGCCAGTTTGAAGCGGTGCTGAACGCGGAACAGATGGCCAGCCACTCGGCAGCGCAGCAGATTATTGACAAGATTCTGGCCGAGGGTTGGAAGGAAATGGGACGGCGTCTGCGGCCTTTACAGGGCGGCACCGGTAAGCTCACCGAATACGATCACGTGCAATGGCTGGCCAAGGCGATGCGCCGCGAAGGCCTGGTGTGGGAGAACGGGCCAAACGTAAGCGCGAACAAGAACAGTTCCGATTCGCACTACGAGCCGACCGCCGAGAGTTCGTCGCCGGTCTGCGAAGGCGACTTCGTGCTGATCGATATCTGGGGACGGCCTGAAGAGCACGGCAGCATCTTCTACGACATTACGTGGACGGGCGTTGTGGGCCGCGAGCCTACCGAACGCGAGCGACTGGTGTTTGAGACGGTGCGCAACGCACGCGATGCTGCGATCGGTGTGGTCGAGAGCGCGTTCGCCGCGAACCGGCCAATCTGCGGCTATGTGGCCGACGATGCAGCCCGGGCGGTGATTAAAGCGGCGGGATTTGGCGACTACTTCACCCATCGCACGGGGCACAACATCGCGCAGGAACTGCACGGCCCCGGGGCGCACCTCGACAATCTTGAAACGCATGACGAACGGCTGCTGCTGCCCTACACCTGCTTCTCAGTCGAGCCGGGAATTTATCTACCGGATTTTGGGGTGCGCAGCGAAGTGGACATGATGACGGCACCGGGCAGAGCTTGGGTAACGGGGAAGAAGCAACACGAGCTGGTGAGAATTTGAAATGAGGGAATAGGGAATAGGGACTGGGACTGGGGGACTAGGACTGGGGAGTTGGAACTTGTAGCTGGTTGGGGGCGTACTGATGGGAGTGTCCGTTCCCATCTAGGAGTGCTGCTCTTAATGAAAAATCTGCGTGTTCTGTTTTCGCTGCTGGCGATGATCGCGGTTCCTGCTTTGTTTGCGCACGCGCAAGGCAAGCCGGCTCAAATGCAACCGGCTCAAACGCAACCAGGTCTGCCTGCCACAGACGAACTGTACAAGACTGTCGCGGCCCTCGATTCGACGCTGTTTGACGCATATAACAAGTGCGATCTCGATAAGCTTGGCACCATGGTGTCTGAAGATCTCGAGTTTTATCATGATCAGACCGGACTCGCTGTCGGACGCCAGCCCTTCATCGACGCCATCAAGTCCAACATATGCGGTAAGGTCCACCGTGAACTCGTTGCGGGCACGATCGAAGTCTATCCGCTGAAGAACTATGGCGCGGTCGAGATCGGTGTGCATCGCTTCACGCACCCCAACGATCCTACGGCCCTCGGAGAAGCAAAATTCATCACGCTCTGGAAGCAGAAGGATGGCGCCTGGAAAGTGACCCGCGTGATCAGCTTTGATCACCACAGCGTGGGTCAATAGGGTTTTGGGCGGAGCAGGCGTTGGTCAGGTTCAGCGAGCGTCTCGTCCGGGTGCGATATAGTCAAAAAGGAATGGCTGCAATCGAAAACAAGAACGTCGCCGCTGCGCGAGGCGCGCAAAGCGGGTTTATCTATCTCCCCCTAATTGCAGGATGGCTGGTCCCCGGCGCGGGACACTTTCTGCTGCGCAGGTGGGGCCGCGGAGCGCTTCTGGCGGTCTCGATCCTGAGCATGTTTGCGCTGGGATTGGGGATGCAGGGCAAGCTCTACGGCAGCGCGCACGACATACTCGAGATGCTGACTCTGGCGGGCGACCTGGGCAACGGACTGCTCTACTTCGTTGCGCGCGCGTCGGGCATGGGTGTTGAGAATGTGCAGTTGACGACTGCGGACTACGGCACGCGCTTCATTGTGGTGGCCGGGTTGTTGAACGTGATTGCCGCCGTCGATGCCCACAATCTGCGCACCGGGAGGAAGCTGTAATGTTCAGCCCCTCTCACTTTGCGGCGGTGCTGCTGTTTGCACTGTTCGCCTCTGTGGTGTTTGGCATTACCCAGCGGGACACGCCGCGGCGCATGCTGCGCTACGGGCTTTACTGCTTCATTTTGTTTGTGGGTTCGGCGATTGGGCTGAGCTGGGTGATGTATTTGATTGCGCGGTAAGCCTTATTTTCATTGGATTGTTGGATGAACTGACCCCCAAAAGAGAGACCTCGAGGCACCCGCGAGACCTAGGGCACCCGGCCGCCCGGTATGAGGAAGGGTGCTATATAGTTGTCGAAGTTATGCCAGTGTTTCTGGAAATCGCAGATTCCGACATGCGCCTGGCGTTCCTAAACTCGACCTAGATCTACTCCATCCGCAATGCACTTGCAGGATCTACGCTCGCTGCGCGGCTAGCAGGCACCGCACTCGCCAGCAAAGCGACCAGTGCAACGCCTACAATCGCGAATGCATAACTTGCCGCATCGAGAGACTTCATTCCGTACAAGGAGCTTTCGAGTCCCTTCCCGGCAGCCATCGCGAGTGGCACTCCAAGTACGACACCAGCCGCGCATAAGAGCAGGCTTCCGCGCAGCACCATCCAGACTACCTGCGAACGTTGCGCCCCGAGTGCCATGCGCACGCCGATCTCCGCGCTGCGCCGGCTTACACGATATGCCAGCGTTCCGTATAAGCCTGTCGCGATCAGCACAACTGCCAGTACGCCGAAGCATCCGGCAAGACGCGCGAAGAGGGCCTGCTGCGATATCGACTGCTCAAACACGGCCGTCTGCGTCATGGGCTCCAGTAAAGGCATGTCGGGATCGATCGGGGTGATGATTTTGCGGACGGTCGGCAACATCGCCAGCGGGTCGCCGTTCACGCGCATCTCGATGTTGAGCTGATTTACCGCGCCGCCCTGCGTGTACGCAGTCCAAAGCATCGGCATCGCTTCTTCGGTGATGCTGGTGTATTTGTGGTTCTTCACGACGCCAATGATGAGGCTAGGGTCGGTGCCCTTCCCATCGCTGAGAATGTGGCCTGTGGCATTCAAGGTGCCAAGGTACTTGGTCGCGAAGGTCTCATTCACGATGACCGTCTTTGGGGCGGTGTGGGAATCGCCGTCGGAGAAGTCTCTTCCCTGCACGAACGGGACACCCATGGTGTGAAAGTAGTCCGCGCCTACTACGTTTCCTCTAAAGGTCACCTGCTCCGGTTCGATTCCGTTCGCTTTGTGACCGTCCACAAGCACACCGCTGTTGTTGTTGGACCATCCCGAGCCGGGCCGATTCATGGCCATCGAAACGCTTTCTACGCCTGGAATGGTGCGGAGCCTCTGCTGCAGCGCAACAAAGAAGGCGATGCTCTCCTCGGCGGAATGGGCATGTTGCGGCTGCACGCCGAAGACCAGCAAGCCTTGGGGCTTCTGCCCAAGCGGCGTGTTCAACAGGTTTCGCAGAGTGCCAAGCAGGAGTGCCGCACCCACGAGCAAGACAACGCACATGGCGATCTGGGTCACGATCACAGCATTGCCGGCGCGCATCTTTTGCGAACTCGACTGTGAGACCGTTGCAGAGCTACGCAGTACCATCTCCGGGCCGCTGGACATTGCGGCGCGCAGCGGGGCAAGCCCAAAGACCAGCGCCAGCACAAACAGCACGCTTAAGGTGAACCACAGCACGGTTCGATCCGGCTGCAGGTTCGACTCAATCTGCGCCCATGCTCCCAGAGCATGCGTAGCGCCCAGAGCGAATGCCCAGGCCGCGATGCCACCCAGCGCGACGAGCAGTACGCTCTCGGTAAGTAACTGGCGAACCATCTCCTTGCGCCCAGCGCCGAGTGCAAGCCGTACGGCGAATTCCCGCTGCCGGCTCGCATTGCGGGCCATGAGAAGCATGACAACATTGCTCATGGCGATCAGAAGCACCAGGCAGACCATCGCCATCAGCGTCTTCAGCGCACGGGCGAAGGAGTCGTTCTGGCCGTCGAACTGCTTTCCATCCATAAACGAGAGCTGATACGTTTCACTTCCTGCATGCTTCTGGGGAACGCCTGTGTAAGCTGCCTGCTCGAAGACTGCCTGCGCCCGGGCCAACGCCTGCTCACGGCTGACGCCCAAGGCGGTGCGAACCATCAGTTTCATGCACCAAAAGTTCTGCCTGGTCAGGTACGTGCCGTCCTCTGCAGGCGACCCCCAGGCATTAAACTCGGGCCTGCTCTGCAGGGGAATCCAGAAGTCGAGCGGTAGTTTGCCCTCGGTGCCCTCGAAGCCTTTGATCGCGACACCGACGATGGTGAAGGCAATTGACTTGATGTAGAGCGTTTTCCCGATCGCATCGCGACTACGGTCGAAGTGCGTAGCCCAGAACTTGTCGCTGATGACGGTCACGGGCGTGTGGTCGTCCTCATCCTTCTGAACAAAGCTCCGACCTAGCTCTGTGCCCACTCCGAGCCCACTAAAGTAGTTGCCACTGACCATGTCGCCAGCAGCCTCCTCCGGCGCTGTGCCGACCCGCACCGGGGCCTTACCGGTCGAAGACATGGGGATAAAGGCCATGACGTCCTGCAAACCGCTCCGCTCGCTTAAGGCTCGATATATGGGATAGGAAAAGGAGGTGTTCGAGTCGCCGGTCTGAGAGGCGCCGTCTGGAAACCCCGTTGTGTGCAGGTAGAAGACGCGCGAAGCGTCCTGCACCGGCAGCATCTTCATTAGTACGGCGTGCATCACGCTAAAGACGGCTGTATTCGCGCCTACACCAAGACCCAGGGTGAGCAAGCAGACAATCGTAAAGACGGGCGTCTTTGCCAACTGCCGCACACCGTACCGGACATCTCGCCACACATTCGCAAAGAACATCGTCGTCCTCGATTCCCTCTGTCTCTGTTTCAGTAGGGTTGTGTTACCAAACTGCCGGCGTGCTGACCGCGCCGCCTCGCGGCTGCTCATGCCTTCGCGCTCGTACTTTTCCGCAAGCATCTCAAGATGGGTGCACATCTCTTCGTCAAAGGCGGTGTCGGCACGCTTTTGCGCAAACAGTGCCTGCAACTTCGCCAGAAAAGTAAGCGCGCGATCGGTCATGGCCAGGCCTTTGCCTCAAGCGCCAGCACGCGGCCAATCACCGCAGCGATACGCTCCCAGTTTTCGGTTTCGACTGCAAGCTGCTTCATGCCGCGCCTGGTGATGCTGTAAAACCGCGCACGCCGGTTGTTTTCCGAGACGCCCCACTCACTCGCAATCCAGCTCTTCTGCTGCAGGCGCAGGAGCGACGTGTAGACCGTGCCCTCGTTCAACGTAAGCACGTCTTCACTCAACTGCTCGATGCGCCGCGCAATTCCGAAACCGTGCAACGGGCCCAATGCCTGCAGAGTTTTGAGGATCATCAAATCGAGCGTTCCTTGCAAGACCTCGGATTTGTCCGCCGCCATGCCTTCTCCTTTGGACATTGCAAAGAAGTTATCACTTTCTCCTTTGCAATGTCCACAGAAGAGCTTTACGTGACTCTCTGTTTAAATGTTCCTTGCCGCAAAAGATTGTTGCAGGGCAGCACGATCGGATTGGGCTGTTTCGATACCGTTTTTCGAATGACGGGCAGGCCGCAAGTCATTTCATCTGTTGCAAACAGGGCGATGCGCTCATTCAAGTTTGAAAACGAGACCTCGGGCATACGGCAGGCATCACAAAAGCAACCGCAGGTCCTTGGACTCCGCTCAGGATGAACAGGCTTCATGACGTGCCGCGCTGAGGATGACAAGGACGAAATTAGATGGATTACGTGAAGTCCTTGTATTCCATGTGCGCGGGGAGACTGCGGTATGGATGGGGCACCCTAGCGAGGGATGACTATTTATTTTCGTTGGCGACGAGGCGGAAGGTGATCGTGCCCCAGAAGAGGCGGGCGCGCATTTGGACGGGAAGGTGGCGCTCGTCATCGGTGTACCAAATCCAGATGTTGCCGCGATTCTTGACCACTCCGGCATCGGCGGTGGGTTGCACGCGGACGGTTTTGAAAGTGCCCAGACTGGTCTTGATCTGTTCGCGGCCTTCCACTTTCATCGTGACCGGCACGTTGTGCATGGCATCGACAACGGGGAGCAAAAAGCTGTGGCCAACTTCCATAGGCTGCGACGAGGCGTAGAAAACGCCGGTAAGCAGATCGGTCATGCACGTGGGCACGGGCGACTCAACATGCTTGGTCTGGCCGGTCACCATGTTCTTTTCGTCGAGGATGGATTTGGATTGGGCGTAATCGATTTTGAGGGTGGAGTTGATTTGTCTACGCCCCTCCACGGTCTGCTTGTCGAACTCGTAAGTGCACCCCTTGGCGCGGTCAAACGTGGATTGGAAATGGTCGCTGGCGTGAAAGAGAAGGTTGATGGCGCCGACGGTGTCGGCATTGGCGGTAACCCGTTCGCGATCACCGGTGGCTTCAAAATGGAGGACCGCCGTGCCCGCGGTGAAGACGCGCCAATCGACGGAATAGGTCAGGGTCTGTCGCTGCGCAAACAGGAAGCCGGCGCGCGGGGCGGGGAGTTGGGGGATCTGCTGTGAATGCGCTGTGCCGCAAAGGAGGAGCGCGCAAGAAATTGTTTTGAGTATCGTGCGCATCTTCACCGTCGGGCTCGACTCCTTAGGATTGGACTTTCCTGGGGCAGAAAACTGTTATCGCGGTACGTGCACAAGCATGCCCAGGGCCGGCCGCAAGAGGAGCAGGCTGAGGTAGAGGAGTGCAACTCCTATAGATGCATTGTACTCGCGGTGACGCAGGTAGAGTGCAAATGAAAATGGGCCGGGGCGGGCGCTCTCAGTCGCGGCTGCGGGGTGGGCCACGACGCTGGACGGCTGGGCTGCGATATGGCGGGGGACGAGACTGGGTAGGAGGCGGGGGACACGGCGGCAGTAGGCGTCGAAGTCAGCAAAATTTGCGCGCAGGAAGCGCTCTTCGGCGGCGATCACAGGGATGTAAATGATCAGAAATCCCGCAGCCAGGACCAGGGCAATGGGCCAACTGAGCAGGGCTTCGGCAAATCCGGCGGCCATGAGCATCGAGCCCAGGTAAAGGGGATTGCGGGTGTGCGCGTAAGGGCCGGTCTGGGTGAGTTCGCGATTCTTTTTGACATAGCCGGCAGCATAGCCTCGAAGCCATAGGCCGGGCAGGACGAGAGCGAGGCTCCACGCAATGGCCGTGACAAAGGGCGGGCGACGCCACAATTCAAACAGGTAGAGGGCGGCAGTCGCGAAGCCAAGGGGCACACGGATGCGGCGGGCGATTTTTTGCCAGCGGACGATCCAGTCTTGCGGCGGTGGGGTGGCTGGGCCGGTCATTGACCTTGCCCCTCTGCAAGCAGCTCATCGGCAGCGCGCAAAACCTGGTCCGGGAGGATGGTGAGGAGGCCCGCCTCGGGTGTTGCGTGCCGGGTATGGTCGCGGCGGCTTTGCGGACTGCGCAGAACGCGAAAGCGTGTGCCGAAGGGGCCGTTGCGGCTGGGATCAGTGGGGCCATAGATGCCGACGACCGGCCGGCCCAGCGCGCACGCCAGATGCAGTGGCCCGGTATCGCCGGCGATGGCCAAAGTGATGCGACGGGTGACTGCGATCAATTGGGCGAGGTTGCCTGTGACCGGGGTGATAGCGCCGCCGGTTTGCTCAGAAAGCGACTGCAAAAGCGGCTTCTCACCGGGGCCTGCATTGACCAGGACATGGTATCCACGCTGGAGGTAATGTTTGGCTACGTCGGCATAGCGTTCAAGGGGCCAGCGCTTTGCGCCCCATCCCGCACCGGGATTGATGAGCACGGACTTCGATGCGGTGGGCAACAATTGATCGGCCCACGATTCAGCGGCGGGGTCGACGGGCAACAATGGCTGCACGGGGGCAAGGTTGTCGCCGGCGATGGCTGCGGCCAGTTCCACATCCTGCTCAATCACGTGCGCACCCCGCGTGCCG
This sequence comes from Acidobacteriaceae bacterium, assembly GCA_025350325.1. GTDB lineage: Bacteria > Acidobacteriota > Terriglobia > Terriglobales > Acidobacteriaceae > Telmatobacter. The sequence goes on along the minus strand of JANXYB010000057.1, from coordinate 11,963 downwards.
ATCTTTTCGTTATAGAGCCAGCGCGCGGCTCGTTCGCGGGGTGTGGCTTCGCCGATCACGCGGGGACAGCCGGCAAAGCGGGCCACCACGGCGGAACGAATCGCGCCCTGCAGGTCGATGACCGTATCGTAATCGCACGCGCGCAGAGTTTGGTGCAGGGTGTGAATTTCGCGAATAGTTTTTGTGCTGAGGGGATTGCGCCGCCACGCTTTGCTGGGCGCGAGATGGACGCGGTCTATCAGCGGCTGCAAGTCCCGCGAGATGCGAGTGGGGTTGGGAAGATCTGGTGGTGCGGACACATCTGGTAGCGCCGAAAGCAGGGGTAGCCATTGGGGTTCGACCACCCAATCGATGATCCAGCCTGGGTGTGCGGCGCGCAGGGCCGACACCGCCGGCAGCGCATGCAGAATGTCGCCCATGGCGCCGAGGCGCACCACCAGCAGACGATACTTTGTGTGGGTTTGCAAAGTTTGATTTTCTCACAGCTGCGGGCGGGTTGGAATGTGCGCGAGACGTTGTTGCAGCCATGCCAGAGCCTCCGCCTCATTCTCGATGGTGATACGTAAAGCGGCGGTTTTCAAGGGCATTGCGCGGCTAATCAGGTTGGCGAATTCGCCGAGCCGCAGCAGGTCTTTTTCGGTGGTGATGAGAGCGGTGGCTCCGGCTTTTTTGGCCGTCGATACGAGGCGGTTCATGTCGCGAGCGGTGAAGGTGTGGTGGTCGGGGAAAACCATTTGGGTGGCCAGTACCAGACCTGCGGATTGTAGCCCAGCGAAGAATTGTTGGGGGCGGGCAATGCCGCAGAAGGATGCTACAGGGCCGTCGATAGCGGGGATGGCCATGCGGCGCTGCAGTTGCCAGACCGGTCCTTGCCATTTCATACGGTCGCGAAGCGAGGATTCGAGCGCTACCGCTCCTTCTGAGGGGATAGCTAGGACAGAGGCCCGGTGGATCGCAGCAAGCGGCTCGCGCAGATTGCCGGCGGGGAGCAAGGTTTCACCATTGAGATCGACCCCGTCAAGCAACAGGATGTCGATGTCGCGAGCGAGTTGGCGATGTTGAAACCCGTCGTCGAGAAGATGCACGATGGGCGCAGGGCGGTTGAGTGCGGCGTCTGATTCGGCGAGGAGGCCGGCATCATATCGCTGCGACGCCACGTACACCGGCACGTCCGCTTCGCGAGCGATCAGCAAGGGCTCGTCGCCAAATTCATCGGCAGAGCCATTGACTTGAACGCGTGCGGTCTGGCGACTTTGGCGGCCGTAGCCGCGCGAGAGCACGTCCACAAAAAACCCGTTCGCTGTAAGCAGACGGGCTAGAGCAATGGTGAATGGCGTTTTGCCCGAGCCGCCTGTCGTGAGGTTACCGACGCTGATCACCGGATAGCGAAGTCGGCGCGTCTGTTCCCATCCGCTGCGCAGACGGAGTGAGCGGAATGCCAAAGCCGCGCGATAGAGGGGGACGAGCGGCAGGAGCAAATGCCGGGAGTTCATACCGTTGCCCCTTTGGCCGTTTGGCCGACGGGTTTGGTCGATACGCCCTCTGAAGGCAGCAGTTGCCGCAACGCTGCAATTGAACGTGTCGTTGCACCGGCCTGCTGGTCGAAAACCTGCTTGGCCCACACTCCCATTCCGGTAATTTCAAGTGGGTCCCACAACAAGTGGAGTAGTGCTTCGGCCAGTTCTTCTTTCGCCACGATGCGAATGGCCCGGTGCGAGCGCATGTCGTCAACGATGGCGCGAAAATTGGCGTAATGCGGACCCATCACGATCGGGACGCCAAACTGAGCGGGTTCGAGCGGGTTATGACCGCCGGCAGGAATTAGACTGCCGCCGACGAAAGCGATGGAGGCCAGCGAGTAGATCGAGGCCAGTTCGCCGATGGTGTCGAGGAGAACGATCTCACCGGGTTGAAGCGGCTTGGCTGCTTGAGTCTTCCATTCAGAGCGCCTTACCCAGCTATGCCCCGTGGCGCCTAGAAGAGCCGCTACGCCGGCGAATCGTTCAGGATGACGCGGGGCCAGCACCATGATTAAATTTGGGTCGGACTCAAGTAAGCGGGGCCACGCCTCGATGAGCGCGGCTTCTTCACCCTCAAGAGTGCTGCCGGCTACGACCAAGCGCAGGCCCTTTGCCTGATCGCGCAGGATTCGGGTGGCGTCGGCCTCGACAGTCGCGCGCACATCGAATTTGAGGTTGCCGGAAATCGTGACGCAGTCGCGGCGGCAACCAAGGGCGATGAGACGGTTGGCGTCGGTTGCCGTCTGCGCCAGCACGCGACCAAGTTGCGAAAGGATCGGACGCCAAAGTTTACGCAGGATGCGGTAGCGCGGCCAGGAACGATCGGAGATGCGCGCGTTGACTACTGCCACGGGAATCGAGCGGCGGAAGCAGGCGTTGAGCAGGTTGGGCCAGAATTCAGTTTCTGTAAGGATGAGCAGTTCAGGCTTGAGTGCGTTGATGTAGGCGCGGACTGCCCAGGGCAGGTCGAGCGGACAATAGAAGACGCGGTCAGCGCCGAAGCGTTCCCGAGCCAGGGCCTGGCCAGCGGCCGTGGTGGTGGAGATAAAAAGCCGATGTTTGGGGAAGGCTGCGGCCAGTTCCTGCACCAGGCGGCCAACGGCCAGCACCTCGCCTACCGAGACCGCATGGAGCCAGATCACCGGGCGCTCGCGTTGCAGATTTCGCAGTTGTGAGGGAACGCGGCCGAGGCGCGCGGCCAACCCTTCGCGATACTTTTGCGTGGTTGCCATGCGCCACAGCCACCACGGGGACGAAGCCACAAGGCCAGCGAGCAAGGCGACATTATAGAAAAACAGAATCATGCGAGACGGAATGCGCCTTTCGTCGGTCTAACCCTCATGCTGTCACTGACCCTCAAATGATACAGTCGAGCACGATGAGCGTTTTACGCCGTTTACCGCTGCTGATCGTTCTGCTGGCGCTCAAGGGTGTAGCCGCCGACAAGACGCCTCCGCCGGTGCAGCCGGCCAGTTCGTTTGCCGCGGTTGAAGTCCACGACAAAGAAAAAGTTTCCATCGCGGTCGAGCCCTACGACACCAAGGAAAAAGAAGCCCTGTTTCGGATCGACTATCTGAGCCATGGCGTGATGCCGGTACGACTGATCGTGACCAACAATGGCGACCGGCCCCTCTCGCTGCGCGATGCGCGGATATTGTTCATGACCGCTGCGGGCGACAAGATTCAAGCTGCCGAACCGGGAGACGTGGAACGGCTGATGACGCGCAAGGAACGCGAAGGCAAAAAGATTCCCATGCCCGGTCCTATTCCCGCGATCAAGATCAAACCCAAGGCCAGCAACCAGGATATCGAGCGCGACTTCGACACCTTCGAATACCAGGCATTAGTGGTTGAGCCGCATACGACACGCGCCGGGTTTCTTTTTTACGACGTTTCGCAACTGGACGATCCGCTCAAAGGCGCGAAGCTGCATTTGCGCAAGCTGCGCGATGCGGATGGCAACGAGCTATTTTATTTTGAGATTCCGTTTGAGAAATACCTGACTTCAAAATCGAGCAAGATGAACTGAGTCGATTGGGTTGGTGCGGTGGAGCGGCACGGGGCATGGTGCGATTCCCAAACCTGGGCGGCGAGTGCGCACAGGATTCGAGGAACAAGAATGGCCGCAAAGCCGAGATACGGCATCGATGCACCCACGGTAATTCGGAATTTCTTTATTGCGGGAGCAGTGTTTCTGGCGATTGCTCTGTTCTTCCCGCGCATCACCATCGCGCATGTTGAATTCGTGCTGTTTCCCGGATTTTTATGGCCAGCGGGGTGGTTCTTTCTGATTGGCGGCCTGATGCTGACCTACTCCCTGGCCGGCAAGTTTCGCCATCGCGACCGCATCCTCGCAAAGGTTTCGTGGACAGGAAAAGAGAGCGTGCTTGATGTCGGTACGGGCCGCGGATTGTTGTTGATCGGCGCAGCGAAGCTGCTGACCACGGGCCATGCGACGGGCATCGACATCTGGTCTGCGGAAGACCTTTCCGGCAATAGTGCAGAGGCTCTGCGGGCGAACATTGAGGCGGAAAGGGTTGCAGACAAGATCACGGTCAAGAGCGAGGATGCGCGCCAGATGAGCTTCCCGGATGGGTCGTTTGATGTCGTGGTTTCAAATGTCTGCCTGCATAACATCTACGAGCAGCCGGGGCGTGCCAAGGCGTGCGCTGAGATTGTGCGCGTGCTCAAGCCGGGCGGGGTCGCGGTGATCTCCGACTACAAACTAATGTGGGAATATGCGCGGGAATTTACCGGGTCCGGCATGGCGGTGGAGATGTGCCCGCTGGACTGGACGGGGACCTTTCCGCCGCTGCGGATATTAGTAGCGCGCAAGCTCACGTAGGGCTGGACTTATTCGTAGTAGGTGGCGGTGGTTGTGTCGGTCTCCCAGATGGTGCAGTCTTTGACGCGCACGCGTCCCGCGCTCATCTCGGACAGTTGCTGGTTGGTCATGTCGTAGAAGTAGCGGGCAATATTTTCAGCCGACGGATTGAGTTCGATAAAAGGTTCGAGGTCGTTGAGCATCTGGTGATCGATTCGATCGATCACGGGGCGCAGCACGTGCTTGAGCAGCTTGAAATCGAGCAGCAGGCCGGACGCATCCAATTCGGCACCGTGCAGCGTGACGCGCACTTTGTAGTTGTGCCCGTGCGGATTTTCACACTTGCCGTGGTAGTTGCGCAGGTAGTGTCCTGAGGAGAACCCGGCCTCTACTGTAACCTCATACATCGTGTTTACCCTATTCTGTATCAAACCATCTTCATGTAGATTTTATGCAAACAATTTCTAAATAGATTTTAGTTCTTTTCTTCGCGTCGCTTGCGGCGAGCTTCTTTGCGCGCCTCTTGGCTATGACGGTCGACTTGTTCAAAAAGATGGCTCATCACGCCGATGAGGGCCGCGCCGAGGCTAGCCAGCACTAGGAATAAAGCGACCGTACGCCACAGCGATCCATTGGCCGGCAAGCCGGGTTGAAAACTTGACGGCACGAGGGTCATAGCCGCTGAAATCAGGGCGAAAAGTCCGAGTGTGGCAGCGAGGATATAGAAGTTGCGCGACATAGGGTTGTGGGGCGGAAAACGAACTGGCCCGGCCTGATGCGATTCTACCGAGGCGTGGAACGCCGCGTCTCTTTTTTGAGATCGGGGGGGGTGAAACTTCGCCTCGCGCCATGGCGGATGTGCAGTACTTCTACGGATTGTTCCTCTTCGCAAATGCGGTATATCACGCGATACACATGAGGCTTACGCCCATACAGCAGGTGCCTCAACTGACCCTTTTCACGTATCACCGGGCACCGATTCGGCATCTCTTCAAGGCTGAGAATAGCTACCTTGAAACCTCGGTACCATTTCAAAGCAGCACCGGATTGCTCCGCATTGATTTCGGCGTAGAGGAGGGTGAAATCGCGCTCGGCCCGCGCGGTGAGGTTAACGGCGTAAGCCACGGTCGGCTTCAAACTCGTCGAAGAATTGCCGAGCCGACCGAGTCTTTCCTTTTCTTACGTCTTCGAGGCCCTGACGAATGCCTTCATCAGCGTCGGCGCGGGCGGCAAGATCGAGCAAATGCTGATAGGCTGCCGCGTCCTGGACGATGGCTGCGGCCTTCCCATTCACCGTAAGTATGATGGGGCGTTTGCTCTTTTTCAACTGCTTGATAAATTCGCCGGAAGACCGCCGGAAGGTAGTGAGCGATTGAATGTCGGTAGTGATATCCATTGCGTTTTGCAACCTCACTCTAGCACCTTTTAAGGTGCTTAAAGCATACCGCATGGGAAGAAATTAATTCAAGCGGCCGGGGTCATCGCCAAAACCTCAAGCGGAAAGGTCGGCGGTGTCGATGAGTTGGACGCCGGCTTGCAGGAATTGCTTTTCGATGTCGGCGACGGAGCCGTTCAAGTCAATGGCGCGGCAGGCATCGCGCAGGATCACCGCAGGCAGTCCAACGCGGCGCGCATCGAGCGCCGAGTAGCCGACGCAGTAGTCGTAGGCGAGGCCGGCGAAGAAGATGCGCGTCCCGTTGGTTTCAGTAAAGCCGCGTTCGCGCAGGTAGCCGGCCAGGCCGGTGGCGGTGGTGCGGTCGTTCTCAAAGAATGCGGAATAGGAATCGATGTTGCGGCGAAAGCCTTTGCGCAGGATGAGTTCGGCCTGGGGGAGGCGCAGGTCGGGGTGAAATTCTGCGCCCGGAGTCTGCTGCGTGCAATGGTCGGGCCAGAGGGTCTGTGCACCGTAGGCAAGGTTGATCGTATCGAAGGGCTTCTTGCCGGGGTGGGCTGAGGCGAAGGAGGAATGGTCGGGCGGGTGCCAGTCCTGGGTGAGCAGGATGTGCTGGAACAGCGGCGCGATGCGATGGATGGCGGGGATCACGGCATTTCCACCCGGCACGGCGAGTGCTCCGCCGGGGCAGAAATCATTTTGCACGTCGATGACGATGAGGACGTCTTGGGGGGTGATTTGCATTTGGGGTTGCAGTGCTCGTGCATGTCATTTGTAGCTTATGCCGGACAGGAGAGTGAGCTCAATTGAGCATATTGTCCAGTTGGCTGCTCATTCAGACTGACCCGAATTTCTGTGAAGTCCAAGCGCTAGAAAACTTCCTATTCGGGTGAATTGAACGGTAAGTGCGCACTATAGAACTCTTAACGATTCAAGAAATGGCCGAAGAGCAGGGCAGAGCCTGACGACGTGTGGGCAATCATGTACATACTGCAGGATGGCAGGCAATCGTGTTGATCGTAGAATTAATCTTGACATCCCGTAGCTGGCAACGTTACTGTTCGCGCTGTTAATTCATTCCCCATTCATTAGTACCTCATCATCTCCGGAAATACTCCCCTGCACCGGAAGATCCCTCGGGATGCGCCGCGCCTCATACCACCTGAAATAAGCCGTTAACCATGTGCAGAAGAATGCCTGCGCATGCACATTTTCCCCTGTTTTCATTGGCCCGTGGAGGGATCAGATGAGTGTGCACGATCCGAAGGGAACTCGACTGTCAAATCCGAATCATAGAAAGCCATCCAAAGCCCCAAGTAAAGCACTCATCTTGCAAGTGGCCGTGTTTTCTTTTCTGGCTTTGCTGCCAGCGGCGGCTCAGACGACGGCGCAAGAACCGGCCCGCCCGGCCATAGAACAGATCGTTCACGAGTACATTCTGCAGCACCCGGAAGTGATCATCGAATCGTTCCGGCTCTACAAGGAGCGCGAACAAACGGCACAAAAGGAGCAATCCAAAGAAGCGCTATCCGGCAGTCTCGTCGATCTGCAGACGGACCCATTGTCTCCAGCGACAGGTACAGCCGGTGGAGTGACCATTGTCGAATTTTTCGATTATCACTGCGGATACTGCAAGAAGGCGGAGGGCACCATCGAGAAACTCCTCGCGGATCATCCTGATATCCGCTTCGTGTTCAAGGAGTTTCCGATTCTCGGACCGGAATCGACCTTGGCGGCCAAAGCTGGCTTGGCAGCCCACGAACAGGGCAGCTATTTGAAGTTTCATCAAGCGCTGATGACGCTCCAGGGGCCGATAACAATGGATGCTATCGCGGACTTGGCAGGCAAGCAGGGACTCGACGTATCCAAATTGGAGAGCGACATGGAATCGCCAGGGGTGCAAGCGATCCTTGAGCGAAATCACGATCTAGGCCACAAGGTGGGCGTGAGAGCAACTCCGAGCTTCGTTATCGGTTCGCAACTGGTGTCTGGAGCGATTGACGGCGCGGCTTTTGAGCGGCTGATCGCCGAAGCTAAGCAAGGAAGCGCGGCGCATGCTGCACCCGAAAAGGAATTCAAAGAAAGGTAGGAAATGAACGCGGTAGTCAGGGAACACAACTGAACGGTGGCGCCTCAAAGATCGGCGCTGGTGCGGATTGCTCCATGTAATTGGGTGAGCAGAGAACTGTTAACCACCGAAGAGAGGATAGATTCCATGAAAAGACTACTATGGGTTCTGATCGCTACCATGCTGATGGTAGCGCCATCGCTGGCACAAACCAGCAAAGATATAACGATTCCCGAATTCCGCCAGGTTCTCGTGGACGTGGGATCATTCATTGACGCGCAAAAAGGGACGGACTTTGCCCGTCAATTTCAGGCCATCGATGATGAATCGCTCTTGAAACTGTATCCGGCGGTGCCAAATGGGCGCCAGTTTCAAACCTTGGTAGGGAAGCTGAAGCATCAGAAATTCGGGGTGCGCTCTGGGAAACAGGCGCGGCCTGAATTCAATGGGCTCTCACCCCTGGTCGCAACCCCTGCTTGCGGTGCGCCCGATACGATCGTACAGAACGGTGGGTCATGCACACCGTCTTACCCGGACCCGACCGACGGTGCGTGGCAGTTTATGGTGGGCCCTCCGATCGGCTATGTTGACACGAATGGTATTCCTGCATTCTCCCCAACGGATTATGCCGACGTGAGCTCGCAGGGCTGCAGTCTAGATGCCGAAGTCACCCTTCAACAGGTCTTCGTCATCCTCTCGGCGGTGGTAAATAGCGCCAGTCCCTTTTGCAACATAATCCCGGCCCCTTTCAACGCTCTTTGTTGGGCGCCCGTGGGTGCGATTGAGATCGCCAACTCAATCTTAGGTGGTTTCTTTCAGGACTGCCTGGAACAGGACGCACTGGTCAATGGCGCCAAAATCGACGCAGCCTTTCAAAATACGGTTACGATCGACTCTGACCTGGGCAAATCAACCGCAACGCTGGCCGGGGACATAAACACCTCAACCACGATACTGGGCACAGACATCTCAGCCCTCGACACCCACCTCACGAACGTTGACAATCATGTTGCTGCGGAGTTTGTCACCCTTAATGCCAACCTTCTGGCGGATTACCTCGCGTTGACTAATCAGCTGACGCAGGGCCAGGCACAGTTGGACGCCACTTTGAAGCAGATAATGAAGTTGCAATTGGAACCAAGCGGACTAACAAAGATCGTCCCTGCAATTCTCACCTGCACGGGCACCAATTGTCCTAATGTTCTGAACAAGTGCCCGGCGGCTGGCTGCTCCTGGAATAACGTAGGGCCTCTGCCTTAGAGCCGCTACACACGGGGACACAACAAGTAAGAGAAGGCCTACGCTGTATGCAAACGCTTCAATGCCAAGCCGCAGCGTAGGCCTATTTCGTTTAATCTACGGACTCAGGTCTGGGGTACGCTGAACTCATGTTGAGAAAGCACGCCTTTTTTTTCGTGGTCCTTGTCGCCAGCTTGTGCGGCGATTGCTTCGCGCAAAGCAATTCCCAATCCACCTGGACAGATTCCACAATCACCAAAGTGAAGCCCGAGATGAGGAAGAATTATGAGGGACATCTCAAGCACTTAATGGCAGCTTATAAAAAGGCTGGAACTCCGTGGTTTCTGACGTTCGAGAATTTTGCGGGCGATACAACGGAATACACGACGGTGGTACCGGTCATGAAGTTCGGCGATCTCGACGGCCCTTCCGTCGTCCGAAAAGTTCTAGGCGAGGAAGGTTGGCAACATCTCTCCCGCCACATGGCTGAGTGCTACACCGCGCAGTCTCGTCAGTATGCGATGTCGCGGACCGAGCTGGAAATCAATCGCACGGATGTGCCGGTGGGAACCTACTGGGTGGAGACTAGCATTCTGGTAGCGCCCGACAAGATGAACGACTACCTGAGTTGGCTCCAGGGCGAGTATCTTCCGGCGCTGGAAAAAGCCGGCGTGGCTCACTTCCAGGTCTCGCAGCCGATCTTCGGCACGCCCGCAGGTGAGATCGTTACTATGCGAATGCTCAAGAGCCTGTCGGAAATCGACGGCGGGCCAATCCTGAGCAAAGTCCTGAACGAGGAGGCCTCTCGCGCATTCACCGCCAAGTCGGTCGCGTTTATCGCCTCTTCAAACACACGAATCGTCCGAGTGCGAACTGATTTGAGCTATTCTGCGGGTAAGTGAGATACCCGCACAACTCCAATGCTCAAAGCCCGCCGCCGCGGGTGATCCCGAGAGCGACGCAAATACAGCCCTTAACTTGTATGTACATGACAAGTCCTCAGACAAGTTCATGCGTTGTTTTCCGGCTGGCTAAGGAACCTTCGTTTCGCAGAACGCTTCTACGTCTGTAATCGTCGTGGTCATGCGGTAGAGCGGGAGGCTGGCGGGGGAACTCTCGCAAATTTCTTCTTCCGTGTGCGGTTGTCAAGCAGCAACAGCACAACGCGCTCTCCAAGCAGTCCAGAAACCAGGGCTTTCCCGTGAACAAAACTGGATTCGCGCGCTTGTTGAGGCGGCACGTTGGTGTGGTAGAGTCCTACCATGATTTTCGGACTTCTGGTGGCTGCAGCTACGGTTTTTGGCGCACCCTGCACGACGGTGAGCGCGGACTGCACAGAATGGATCACGCCAGCATGGCTTCGGAAGCCCTAAACCATTGATGAGTATGGTAGGCACGACTGGATTCGAACCAGCGACCTCTTCCGTGTCAAAGCCTCTATATCTTCTACTTTCAATAACTTGCAAGGCGCTGGAGACTGCCGAGCAGCGTCGAAGCACGCCTAAGTCGAAATTTTGACAGGCGATTTTGCAGGCGAGAACATCTCTCGACCCCCTTGTCACGGTATGGCGATTGTCGAGGCTCGCTCGGGCTTACGAAACCGCCCACCCCTCTGAGAGCACTTCAGCTTGCTCCAGTACGGTCTGTGTTGCCTTCTCCTGTTTGTCCGGCGGATAGCCGTGCTTCTTTAGAATGCGCTTCACGATAACCCTGAGCTTGGCTTGGACGTTCTCTCGCTGGGTCCAGTCGATGGTCGCGTTCTTCCGAACATTCTCAACAAGCTCCTTGGCAATAGCGCGTAGAGATGCATCTCCAAGCACCTGCACGGCGCTGTCGTTAACTTCCAAAGCATCGTAGAAGGCTAGCTCATCCTCATTCAGTCCGAGCCGTTCACCGCGCCGCAAAGCCTCATTCAGATTCTTGGCCAGCCCGATCAGTTCCTCAATTACTTGCGCAGTCTCAATAGCCCGGTTCTGATAGCGCCGTAAAGAAGCCTCGATGAGATCGGAGAATTTTCGCGCCTGAACCACATTCCGTCGGGAACGCGCTTTGATCTCGCCCTTGAGCAGCTTTTGCAGAAGTTCCACGGCCAAGTTCCTCTGCGGCATCGCCTGGATCTCTGCCAGAAACTCATCAGACAGAATCGAAATGTCCGGTTTCTTCAAGCCGGCAGCGGCGACGATATCAACAACATCCTCGGTCACGATGGCATTCGATACAATCTGTCGAATCGCCAACTCAGAATCGACCCGGCCAACCTGCTGCGTCGGTGACTTCGCCAGTACCGCCCGCACTGCCTGAAAGAAACCTACATCGTCCCGAATACGCAGAGCCTCGTCATGTGGCACTGCGAGCGCAAAAGCATGAGTAAGTTCCGCAACGGCTCGTGTGAGGTGTTCTTTCCCTTGAGGCTTGGCCAAGATGTGCTCTTGCGCCCACGGTAGCATTCCGAGCTTCTCGCTTGGTTTGGCAGCGGCCCATCCCGACCAATTGAAGCCTTCAAATTGAGCGCAACACTCCTGATGCCGTTTGAGCATCAGTTCCACTGCCTCGTGCTGAGGCCGGGTAAGGTCGCCCTCTCCGCCGCCTTCCGTATAGGTTGAGAGGGCCTTCTTCAATTCTTGCGCAATGCCGAGGTAGTCCACCACCAGACCGCCGCGCTTGTCCCTGAAGACGCGGTTCACACGCGCAATCGCCTGCATCAGTCCATGCGCGTGCATATATTTGTCCACGTACATCGTATGCAAACTCGGCACATCGAAGCCGGTCAGCCACATATCCCGGACGATCACTAATTCCAACGAGTTCTTTGGGTCCTTAAACCGTTCCCCGATAGCTTCCCTGCGCTGCTTGTTGCGGATATGCGTCTGCCAATCGACCGGATCGGTGGCACTGCCCGTTATTACAATCTTGATTGCG
>JANXYB010000046.1 GCA_025350325.1 Acidobacteriaceae bacterium | reverse complement strand
GCAGTGATCAACAATCCCAGCGCGCCGCCATCGGTGCAGATCAGGCCATCGTTGCCCCACTCCTTGATCATCACGTCTCTGAGCACCGGGTGAATCATCATCGGCACCCCGTTCCACGAGTTGTAAGCGGCCATCACCGCGCGCGATCCGCCCAGTTCAAACCCCATGCGAAACGGCACAGAGTAATATTCTCGAAACAGCCGCTCATCGAAATCGGACGAAGTATGCGAACGCCCATCTTCATTTTCGTTGGCGAGAAAATGCTTCATTAGCGATGCCGCTTGCCACCGCTTAGGGTCGGGGCCCTGCAGACCCTGCGCGAATGCGACAGTGAGAGTGCCCACCAGATACGGGTCCTCCCCATACGACTCCTCAGTGCGGCCCCAACGAGGATCACGACTCAGATCGGCGTTCGGTGCGCGCACAACCACCCCACCGCGATCGAAGACCGGATTTTGATAGTAATAGCGGGCCTCGTAGCCCTCGAGCGATCCAATCTTTTTCAGCAGCTCTGCATCCCAGGTCGCGCCCAACCCTTTCTCTTGCGGAAAGGTTGTCGTCGGCACCGGCTGCCTTCCCCGGCCGCCCCAGCCACCCGGACCGCCAAGCGCCAAACCATGCAGCCCTTCAACCTGCCCTGAAAACACTAGACCCAAGCGCGGAATCTTCGGGTGGTCGGACATCAGCAGTACTTTTTCGTCTAGCGTCAACTGGCTCAGCAAATTCGAAATTCGAGCGCTATCAGACAACTTTGCATCCCGAAACGAGTTATTTTGGGCGCGGCCTGCCGCTGCGAAGGTCCCAATCAGCCCCATCCCTACCAACAACTTGACCCACGTGCCGACCCTTGACCCCATCGCTATTCCTCCACTTACAGAACAGCGAAGCTTACCATATGGTCGCGGCAAACGGGCCAAGGTAAATCGATTAACACACGGAAACGAAAAGGGCGAAGCGTCTCACGCCTCACCCTCGATAACCATGCCCAAAATTAATACAGTCTGAAATTAACCTCAATACTCATTAAAACCGGCACCGGGGTTCTTCCATCCTTCATTGCCGGCTTGAATTTGTACTTGCGCACAGCTTCGAGCGCCTTCTCGTCCAGCCCCATGCCCAATGGTCGCACCACGTGCACGCTCTGCGGGTTGCCCTGCGCATCGACGATCAGGCTGACCAAACAGACACCCTGATACTTGGCGCGACGCGCTTCGTCTGAAAATTCCGCCTCAGGCGTAAAGATCGCTACCGGCGCCGAAACTCCACCGCCGATCTTAAACACCCCGCCGCCCGTATTGCCACCGGTTCCGGGGCCGTATCCGTTGCCCGTACCGGACCCCAGACCGCCACCGTATCCTGAACCCATGCCTCCGCCACCGCCCGACCCGTTAGAGTCAAGTCTGACATTGGCCGAATTCTTGACCCCGATATTAGGCAATGTCGGGTTGTCTGGCAGCTTGATGTCCTGCTGCACATTGATAGCGGACTGCATCGAAAGCTTCGGCTTGTCGAGAACCGGTACCATCGGTGGAGTTGTCGGATCCTTCATTCTGGGAGGTAGTTTGCCCTTGATGGGGTCGACTATGTCGTGCGATCCGCCGCCACCGCCGCCGCCCGCTGCGTTCGCCCGAACCGGCGCCTTGAGTTCAAGATCGCCCACATCGATGGTGGTAGCCACCAATGGCTTATGCACGGTTTCAATAATCTTCTTGCCCACGAAAAATATCAGAACGAGAAGAATGGCGACATTCAGACCGGTAGATATGCCGATCGCCACCGGGTTCGCCTTCACCGCCATGCGGTCGGGAACCGGGATAGGAGTTGACGTCAATTCCAGCGGCGGCAGCTTGGGCGGAAAAAACGTGTCGTGGACGCTCTCGTAGAGCCCCTTCCAGATCGGTTTTTCTTCAAATGCCTTACCTAAAAACGCATCAAGCTCGTGCCCATCCGTTGAAGGCAGGTCGTTTTTAGTCTCCGAACTTGGCTGGATAAGTAAGTCGTTTGCCATATCTGTCGATGCCGGCTTTACCGCGTCCGATTGCCCAACTAGGCGATCTTCTGCATGCCGGCCCACCACTCCATTATGCTCGACACTGCCTGCCCTTGTCTGTACGGCTGCGCTCTCGGGCGTTGCTGTCGAACTCTCCAAAGTGTCATATTTCCCTGAAGTGAGAGCTCCCATAAACGATAGACGCCATTCGTTAGCAGTTGTTACCCATAAAACGAATCTCATTCCTTTACACTAACCATTGAGAAACTTCACATCGTTTCAGGGAGCATCAATGGCTGCAGCGCCGGAGTTGAAGGCAACCCTAACACTGCCTAAAACCGATTTCCCCATGAAGGCTAATCTGCCTCAAAATGAGCCACTTCGGCTCGCAAAATGGACTGCGCTGCGGCTCTATGATGAGTTGCGTAAAGCCGGAGTTGGCCGGCCCGCCTACATTCTTCACGACGGTCCGCCGTACGCCAATGGCCCGATCCACCTGGGGCACGCCCTTAACAAGGGACTGAAGGATTTCGTCGTCAAGTCCAAATCCATGGCTGGGTTCGACGCGCCGTATGTTCCTGGATACGACTGCCACGGCTTACCTATCGAAATCAAAGTTGACGAGCAATTAGGCCGCAAGAAGCTTGAAATGCCCGCGCCTGCCGTCTTGGATGCATGCCGCGCCTACGCGCAGAAGTATGTCGACCTGCAAACGTCACAGTTTGAACGCATCGGCTGCTTTGGCCGTTGGAACAAGCCCTACATGACGATGGCACGAGACTACGAAGCCCGCACCCTCGAGGCATTTTATGGCTTCCTTGAGAAAGGCTTCGTCTACCGCGGACTCAAGCCCGTCTACTGGTGCATCCACGATCGCACTGCGCTCGCTGAGGCTGAAGTCGAATACGAGATGCATACCAGTCCCTCGGTCTACGTGCGCTACAGGCTCACCTCCGATGCGACTGCCCTAGACCCAGCCTTGGCCGGGCGGGAAGTCTACACCATCATTTGGACCACGACCCCGTGGACCCTTCCCGCGTCCATGGCCATAGCCTTTCACCCCGACTTTGAATACGTCGCCCTCCAAACAACTTCGGCCGCCCCACGCCTCGCATTTAAGACCTCGGATGCCAACAATACCCACGGCGATGCTGGCCTGAACACAACCGAGGGTGCCCCAGGTCTCGCATCTGAGACCTGGGATCCCACAACTACCGAAGCCGATGCCGGCAAGACCACCGAGGGTGCCCCACCCTTGACGCGGTCTTCGCGGCAAGGGTGGGAAACCACAGAACCCACGCTGTCCGTCTCTTCGAGCCCCGTCTACATCGTCGCCGCCGAGCTAGCTCCCTCGGTCATCGCCGCCTGCCAGCTCGGCGAAACTACCGAGCTAGCGCGATTCAAAGGCAGCGCACTCGACCACGCCACCTTCAAGCACCCCTTCCTGGAGCGCAGCATTCTCGGTGTACTCGCCAACTACGTTACCGCCGATCAGGGCACAGGCGCCGTTCACACCGCCC
Source organism: Acidobacteriaceae bacterium (assembly GCA_025350325.1). Taxonomy (GTDB): domain Bacteria; phylum Acidobacteriota; class Terriglobia; order Terriglobales; family Acidobacteriaceae; genus Telmatobacter. The sequence continues at coordinate 64,373 of JANXYB010000046.1, read as the reverse complement.
CATCGCATGGCGCAGACGACTTCTACACCGGCCAGCGTTATGATCTCGACCAGACGTGCCGTGTCGATGCCTCCGGCCACCTGCACGTCGATCAGGATGCATGGCCTCACTCTGCCCTGCCGGCCTTTGAAGGCAAGAAAGTCTGGGCCGCCAATCCCATCATCGTTGCAATGCTTGAGGAGTCGCGCGCCCTGCTCGCCACCGCCGATCTGCACCACTCCTATCCGCACTGCTGGCGTTGTCATCACCCCGTCATTTTCCGCGCCACCGAGCAGTGGTTCATTTCTCTTGAAACAGCGGTACACCGCGCCGACGGCAGCGAAACTACCTACCGCCAGATGGCCATCGAAGAAATCGACAAGGTCATCTGGGATCCGGCATGGGGCAAGGAACGCATCACCAACATGATCGCTACCCGCCCTGACTGGTGCATCAGCCGCCAGCGCATCTGGGGCGTACCCATCGCAGTTTTCCTCTGCGAAAGCTGCGAGAAACCAATCCTCGATCCTGCATTGAATCGCAAAATCATCGAGCTTTTCGATCAGCACGGAGCGGAAGCCTGGCATACCACCACGGTCGAAAAGCTGCTCCCGGCGAATCCAACCTGCGCCCACTGCGGCAGCAAAACATTCCGCAAAGAAACGGACATCCTCGACGTATGGTTCGACTCTGGTACGAGTTGGTTCGCAGTCTGCGAGTCCGACCCCGATCTTAGGCAGGCCTACAAGTCGTTCCAGGAAAATAAAGGTACCGAGTGCCTCTATCTTGAGGGCGGCGATCAGCATCGCGGCTGGTTCCACTCCTCGCTGCTCACGTCGGTAGCTCTGCGCGGTCACGCGCCTTATTCTCACGTTGTCACTGCGGGTTGGACACTCGACGAACAAGGCCGCGCCATGTCGAAGTCGCTGGGCAACGGCGTCGATCCCGTAGACATCGCCAACCGCATGGGCGGCGAAATCGTTCGCCTCTGGGTTGCTTCAATTGATTTCCGCGAAGACATGGCCGCGAGCGAAAACCTGATGCAACGCTGCGCCGAACTCTACCGCAAGTTGCGCAATACCTTCCGATTTTTGCTTGGCAATCTCAGCGGCTTCGTTCACGACCGCGACCAGATCAAAGAGACTGCCCTGCTGCCGCTTGATCGCTACATGCTCGCCCGCACTCGCGACCTCACTGAGAAAATCCTCGCTTGGTACCAGGCGTTCGAATTTCATCGCATCTATCAAGCGGTCAATGAATTCGCTATCGTCGACCTGAGTTCTTTCTATCTCGACGCACTCAAAGACCGCATGTACACCTTTGCGCCCACCAGTCACGCGCGCCGTTCCGCCCAGACCGTGCTCTGGAAAATTACTGAAGCATTGGTACGGCTTACCGCGCCTATCCTCAGCTTTACCGCCGACGAAGTGTGGGAATACCTGCCCGCGATAGCAGGCCGCGAAGCCAGCGTGCATCTCGCGCAGTTTCCGGCGCCGGCAGACGTCTTCTCAGAAGACCCCGAGACTCTACTCGAAGAATGGAAACAGATCTTCGCGGTTCGCGACGCCGCGCTGCGCAAGCTCGAAGAAGCCCGGCAGGCCAAGATTATCGGCAAGGCCCTCGAAGCAGAATTGCGTATCACCGCAAGCGGCGACCAACTTGCCCTGCTGCGGCGCCATGCCGCTGGCCTCAAGGAAATCATCAACGTGTCAGCAGTCACCGTAATCGAAGGCGCGGAACTCAACGTCACCGCCGTGCCCGCCTCCGGCCACAAATGCGCCCGCTGCTGGAACTTCATGCCCGCAGTCGCAGACTACGGCATTTGGCAAAACGTATGCACGCGCTGCCACGACGCGCTGACCGAAATGGGCGTCCAGCCGCCGCAGCTAACGGAGGCAGCACAGTGAGATTCAAGGCACCACGCCGCCTTCCGTGGCTGCTGACGATCTCGGCGATCATCATCTTCGCCGATCGCCTTACCAAGACGCTGGTGGCCGCGCGCATTCCCCTCGGCGATGCGATTCCCGTGATCCCCCATTTCCTGCGGATCAGTCATTGGCTCAACGAAGGCGCAGCCTTCTCCCTCTTCGCCGACACGGCCTCCCCGCACACGGTGCGTTGGGCTTTGATTGCTTTTTCAATGGTGGCGGCACTGGCGGTACTCATCGCCATGATCCGCCTCGGCGACCGGCTCACCATCACCACCGTTGCCTTGGCCCTGATCTTTGCCGGAGCCCTCGGCAACCTTCACGACCGCATCGTTTATGGCTCAGTCGTCGACTTTATCGAAGTCCAAATTTTCAGCTATCACTGGCCCGACTTCAATATCGCCGATAGCTCCATCGTGATTGGTGCGTGCCTTCTCGTGCTCGAATCGCTGCTTACGAAAAAAGCTATAGCTCCGGCCACCCCGGCGCCACAAATTTGATCGTCACCAAACCAGTGCAACGCTTAACTTTAGTTCCCGAGGAACTCCCCTGCCCGCGGCGGCGTATATCTGCTTGGCAATTTCACCTACAATAATTGGGGCACGATCGCCGCGCTGAATTACCTCAACATTGCAACCGTGGGTGCAATCCCAGACCTCAACAATTTGCGGCGCGAGCGCATTGACTAACTAACCCCAACGAGGACCACATGAAAATTCGTTTCTTCATCCTTCCCATGTCAAAGACACGCCCTTTTCTTTTCGTCGCAATCGCTGGCTTGATTATGGCTCCGGTCTGCTCCCTGCATGCCCAGCGCCTTCCATCCACTGTGCGGCCGGAGAGCTATACGCTCACGCTGACTCCCGATCTTAAGGCAGCAACATTTTCAGGCGTCGAGTCGATCGAATTATCCCTGACTGAGCCAGTCAACGCGATCACTCTCAACGCCGCCGAAATTGCGTTTCAATCCGTGACCGTCTCCGCTGGCGGCAAACAGCAGAAGGCCACAGTCACACTTGATGAGCAAAAGCAGCAGGCTACTTTCACCTTGCCCCAAAAGCTGCCCGCCGGCAAAGCGACTCTTGCAATCAACTACACGGGAATCCTGAATAACGAACTGCGCGGCTTTTATCTATCCAAAACGGAACACCGCAACTACGCTGTCACCCAGTTTGAGCCGACCGATGCCCGCCGCGCGTTTCCGTCGTTTGACGAGCCGGCCTTTAAGGCCACCTACGATGTGTCTCTCGTCATCGATGCCAACGACACCGCGATTTCGAATAGCCCTATCGCGACCGACACGCCCGGCCCATTAGCAGGGAAACACACGCTCAAATTTCTCCCCACGCCAAAAATGTCGACGTATCTCGTCGCATTCCTCGTTGGCGATTTCAAATGCTCCACCGGTGAACAGGATGGCGTAACCATCCGCTCCTGCTCTACCCCCGACAAGGTCGCCCTCACACCCTACAGCGTCGATGTGGCGAAATACATCCTGCACTACTACAACACCTATTTCGGAATTCCCTACCCCCTCAAGAAGCTTGACCTCATAGCCCTGCCCGACTTTGAAGCCGGCGCAATGGAGAACTTCGGCGCTATCACCTACCGCGAAACTGCTTTGCTCCTGGACGAAAAAAACGCCTCAGTCGGCGCGAAAAAACTAGTCGCCCTGGTTGTGGCACACGAAATGGCGCATCAGTGGTTTGGGGATCTCGTCACCATGCAGTGGTGGGACAACATCTGGCTCAATGAAGGCTTCGCGACGTGGATGGAGAACAAGCCGCTCGAAGCCATGCATCCAGAATGGAATATTGATGAAGCTGTGATTTCAGATATGGAAAACACACTGAATCTCGACTCGCAACCCACCACCCGTGCCATTCGCGCCAAGGCCGAAACGCCCGACGAGATCAACCAGATGTTCGACGGCATCGCCTACGGTAAAGCCGGCGCCGTGCTGCTAAGCGTTGAAAATTATCTCGGTCCCGAAACCTTCCGCAAAGGTGTGCATAACTACCTTGCGGCCCACCTTTATTCAAATGCCACCGCTGAGGATTTCTGGGGCGCGCAAACCGCCAACAGCCACAAACCGGTAGACAAGATCATGCAGAGCCTGGTCGCCCAACCTGGCGAGCCCCTCATCACGTTGGGAGAACCCACAGGGGGCCGCGTCACAGTCGCGCAGAGGCGCTTCTACCTCAGCCCCGCCATCCAACCCGATGCTTCACAAAAATGGATGGTGCCGGTCTGCTTCAAGACCAGCGGTTCCAATCAAGATTGCCAGGTTTTCACGCCGACAGACACTGAACTCAAGGTCCCAACAGATAAGGTGTTCTTTGCGAACGCAGGCGGCAAGGGATACTACCGCACCGCGTATTCAGCGAATGTCTATGCTGGTCTCGTATCCCGCATCGAAACCGTACTCACACCCCCGGAGCGCATCAGGTTGATCGGCGACGAGTGGGCCCAGGTGCGCGTCAACAAATCCCCCATCGGCGCTTACCTCGACCTGGTCGCAGCGGTTAAAGCCGATCCAAATACCGAAGTGATTTCCGCAGCCCTCGGTGGCTTTGAAACCGTGTATGCGCGCATCGCAGCCACGCCTAAGGAGAAAGCAGCACTCGAGTCGTGGGTGCGCACTACCTTTGCGCCCGAGTACGCGAAGCTCGGACCACCATCCGACAACGATTCGCCGAACAAACGCGAATTGCGCGCTGAACTCTTCGGCACGCTTGGGCTTGCCAAAGACCCTGCCGTGCTCGCTGAGTCGCGGCAAGTCGCAGCAAAGTACATCGCCGACCCCGCGTCGGTCGATGCAACATTTGCACGCACCGCCCTGGCGGTCGCGGCTCGCAATGGCAACGCGGAATTGTTTGAGCAGCTTCAAAAGGTGTACGAAACATCCACCAATCCTGAGGCCCAGATCGGCGCGCTGCATCTGCTTGCAGAATTCGAAGATCCAGCGCTCGCCGAACGTTCGCTTGACTATGCGCTCTCAGGCAAAGTGCGCAACCAGGACGCAACCATCCAACTTGCGATTCCACTGCAGTCCGATGAGACCCGCGATCTGACTTGGAAGTACATCCAGGGCCATTGGGACAAAGTCAAAACGCAATTGACCACAAACTCCGGCAGCATTCTGGTTGGTTCCGCAGCAGCCTTCTGCTCCGAGTCCGGTCGGGATGATGTGCAGACATTTTTCTCCGCGCACAAAGTCGCAGCGTCTGATCAGGCGCTCAAGCATTCCATCGAACGCATCAATGGCTGCATCGAGTTTCGTTCGCTGCAGGAGCCAAACTTGAAGCAGTGGCTTGAAACGCGAACCGGCCAATAATCCGCATCAATCGCAAATCACAGAGGACCATGCCGCATCCCATCATGGTCCTCTATTTTCACCAGAAAAACCCCGCTTGCTCTGTCACTGCCCGCGTCTAATTCAAACCCCTCATATCTCACACACGTTCATGACATGCTTCCCATCCACGACGCAATTTTCTTTGGTGGCGTACACAAGCGGTGATACCTTCAATCAAACATGATGCGCAGCCGACTTCTTTTGCTCTCCGCCGCCGCTCTCCTGATTGCATTCACGTCCGCCGCTCAGCAAGTTCAACAGCCTGCCGTGACCCAGGCCGTCTTAGCCGGGAAGCTCGTCGACGTGCGGTCGGGGGAAGTGCGCTCGCACGTCTACATTCTTATTGCCGGCGATCGCATTCAATCCATCGCTCAAGCCACACCGGCCGGCATCCCCATCACGGACCTCTCCGCGTACACCGTGCTTCCGGGTCTCATCGATGCCCACGGACACATTCTCTCCGACCCCACCACGCAAAACTTCGCTGCCCACTTGCGCACTTCCATCCCGCAGGCCACCGTGTGGGGCATTTACAACCTGCGACTGTGGCTCGACCACGGATTCACCTCGGTGCGCGACGCCTGCGAGGGACCGCCCGACTATCCGCAGTTCGCCCTGCGCGATTCCGTCAAGCGTGGCCTCATTCTCGGCCCTCGCATCACCGCGGCTGGCAGTTGCATTTCAATCACCGGCGGCCATGGCGACGGCGCTCCCTTTTCTCCTGACATTGAATTACCTCGCGGCCGCAACACCGCCGACACTGTTGACGACGTCGCGCACGTGGTCCGTCGCGACATCAAGTATGGAGCCGACTGGATCAAGCTCATGGCGACGGGCGGCGTCATGGATGCCATCTCCGATTTTCATGTACAGGAATTAAGCGAACCGCAGATGGCCGAGGCTGTTGAAGTGGCCCATCGTGCAGGCAAAAAAGTTATGGCCCACGCCGAAGGAGCTGTCGGCATCAAGGCCGCCGTCCGCGCCGGCGTTGACTCCATCGAACACGGCACCATGCTCGACGAGGATGGCGCGCAGCTCATGGAGCAGCATCATACCTGGCTCGTGCCGACCCTCTACTGCTTTCAACACGACATGGAAACCGGCCTCAGCAAAGGCCGCGACCCCGATTCCTATGCCAAGGGCGTTGAAATCATGGCCGCACAAGGCCCCGCATTCAAGCTCGCGCTCGCCCACCACATTCGCATCGTCTACGGCGTAGACGATGCCGACGTCGACCAGTCCGTTTCAAAGGAATTCGGTGCCTTGGTGCGCGGTGGCCTCTCGCCGCTCGGCGCTCTCCAAGCCGCGACAATCAACGCCGCCACCATGCTCGGCAAAGACAAAGACGTCGGCACACTCGAGCCTGGACAATTCGCCGACGTCGTCGCAGTGCAGGGCAACCCGCTTGCCGACATCACTGTGATGGAGCACGTAGTCTTTGTCATGCAAGGCGGACACATCGTCAAAGATCCGGCTCATCCAGAACGCAACCCTGTAATCCATGTGAAGTAGTGCTGGTCAGGATCTTTAGCACAGAGTAAATTCGCGCAGCCACGATTTCATCTTTGAACCCGGCCGCCCAACATTAAACTCGCATCTCATGCTTGGGGAGTGTGCCGATTGTGTTGCGCCTGACAGCCCTTTGCTTCGTTGCTTTTCTCGTCCCTTGCGTTCACCTCGATGCTCAGGCCGTCGCCTCAACATCTCCCCAAAAGGATTCGGTGATGACCAAACACGCAGAAGGCACTTTCGTAGTGAAGACATCTCCTCTGGCTCCTGACGATGCCACCACCGGCACAGGCATTGGTCGCACCCTGCTCGACAAACAGTTTCATGGGGATCTTGAAGCGGGAAGCAAAGGGGAAATGCTCGGGGCGGGCGACCCGTCGAAAGGTGCGGCTGGCTATGTTGCCATTGAACAGGTCACCGGCAAACTGGGCGGCCATAGCGGCTCGTTCGCGCTACAGCACAGTGGCACCATGGACCATGGCAACTTCGATCTCGCCGTTAAAGTGGTCCCGGGGTCTGGCACCGGAGATCTCGTTGGCATCTCCGGGAACCATGACGATCGTCATTACTGCCGGCAAGCACTCGTACAAATTCGCCTACACGTTGCCAGCTGCACCTTAGTAGGCCCAAATCGCGGTCGGGACTGCTTAGGTCTTCTTTACCGTAACCGTCGCACTCCAACTGCCATCGGGAATGCCCAGCGAGAAATCAATCTGTCCCGGCGTGACTTTACCCTTATACTCAAGGTGGTAGGTCTGCCCTTGGTACGGCGAATCGAGCCAGAAGGTCAGCGTATCGCCATCCAGCTTCCCATCGTGAATCTCAATCGGTGTCGCTCCCGTGCCTTCCATCGTGCCCGTCACAGCGAGGCCCGCACTCTTCAGGTTGAAGGTCAGCGGCACGGTGGTTCCATTCACATCCAGTGAGCCCTTGTAGATTCCGGTCACATCCATGGCGCTGGCTGCAGGCTCTTGAGCCCCGCCCTTCTTCGCGACCATTGACGCAGCGAAGCTTCCGTCTTCCGTGCCAAAATTAAAATCGATTTGATCGGCTGACGCCTTGCCTTTGTAAGTGATCTTATAGGTTTGTCCTTGGTAGTCCGTGTTCACCCAGAAGGTAATAGTGTCCCCGTCCACTTTACCGTCGTGAATCTCTGCCGGCGTAGTCGGCATGCCCTCAACCGTGCCCTCAACCGTGGTACCAGTAACGTGCAGGGTCAATGTCAACGGGACGCTGTTGCCGTTGAAGTCAAAAGCTCCTTTCCAAGTTCCGTTCATATCCGCGGCGTTGGCACTCGGCACCGCCCACAAAATCCCCAAAAGACCTGCGATCAGCAAAAACTTCTTCATCCGGCTCTCTCCTCAAATGAAACCCGAGTCTAGCACAGCATCTGCCGTCTTTTGCTCAACTTCCTTTCGGCCTTCCTACAAACTGTGAGCCTCAAGCCTCGGTTGAACCCACCCCGCCCGCCACCGTACCATCGAAGCATGTTGCAATTTCCCCCTGGCCAAAGCTTGCTCTTCGATGCCGACGATACGCTTTGGGAAAACAACATATATTTCGAGCGCGCGATCGCTGCGTTTATCAGCTATCTAGACCATCACGACTACAATCCCGCCCAGGTACGCGCAACCCTCAATTCCGTCGAACGCGAAACCATCCTCGCTCACGGATATGGATTGACCAGCTTCACCCGCTCCCTCATAACCTGTTTTGAACGCCTCAGCCCCGAGCCGCCCACTGAAGAAAAAATTGAACGCATCCTCGGCTTTGCCCGGGCCATTTCCGATCAGGAAATTGAATTGCTGCCGCAGGTTGCCGAAACTCTCGCTCAGTTGTCTACCCGCCACAAGCTCATCCTCATGACTAAGGGAAACCAGGCCGAGCAAGCTGATAAATTAACGCGCTCCGGTCTCGCTCGTCACTTTTCCGCTGTCGAGATCGTCACCGAAAAAGACCCTTCCACATACCGCAATGTCCTCGCGCGCCATGAGCTTAAACCTCATACGACTTGGATGATTGGCAACAGTCCTCGAAGCGATATCAACCCGGCGCTCGCTGCCGGCCTTCACGCAGTCTTCCTTTTTCACAAAGACACATGGGTACTTGAGCACGCGGCCCTTGACCCTGCCCCGCACGGCCAACATCTGATAGAGTTGGATTCGATCAGCAAACTACGCGACTTCTTTTAGTTCGCTGAACGCGGATTATGGACAAACTCTCCACCGAGCCCCCCGCTCCATACAGTCCCCTGTATCCTCCACCGCCCCGTGTCCATTGGGCCGTTGTCTTTGTCATATTTTTGATCGCCGAGGCACTCGCCTACAAATTCTTTCACCATCGATACCGCGAACTAGCAATGAATTTGGTCGCATCTATCTGGCCTATCTACTTATGCATTTGGATTAGAAAGATCGATTCGCGTTCCACTTCTCTTTACTGGGCCCTCGCGTCGCTGGTTACCGGACTCGTATTCTCATGGCTGCTTTGGATTGTCGTCATCTTTGAAATTCGCGAAGAGCTACTCGAGCATTACAACCGCCGAGAATCCATCGGACTGCGTCTCAATCTGTTCCTGACAATTTTGTTTTCGGTCTTTTATTTTCAGTTCAAGCTCAACCAGATCACCCGCGAAAAAGAGCAGGTCAACGCCGACTTGATTTCAGCGCGATAGAAGTCACAGATTGCTTGACGCGCCCCGTTGCCCTCTGCTTTACTTCTCTTACTGTCATGCAGATATTTGTCATCTCCGCGAATGCCTCACCCGCCGTACAAGCATTCGTGTCGATCGCCGCCATTCGAATTAGCACGCCCAATGCGCGCGGGAAGAGTGCCTGACGAACCGAATTCAGTAGTTCATCAAAACCCAGGCCACCACCCGCAATCGCGGTTGGTGGTTTTTCATTTTCAGCAGACTTTTTACTAACCAGGAGAGATCCCCTTGGAACCCGTATCGCTTACCAGCATTCAGGCAGCGCGCGCACGCATCGGCGAATCGATTCACGTCTCGCCCTGCCAGTTTTCGCATCACCTTTCCGAACTTACCGGCCTGCCTCTGCATTTGAAGCTAGAAAACCTGCAGCGCACCGGCTCATTCAAAGAGCGCGGGGCGCTCAATAAGCTGCTCACGCTCAGCGAGACAGAACGCAAGTGCGGAGTGATCGCAGCCAGCGCCGGCAATCACGCCCAGGGCGTAGCCTTTCACGCTGCTGCGCGCGGCATTCGTGCGCAGATCGTCATGCCCCTCGCGACACCGCAAATCAAAGTTGCCGCCACTCGTTCCTACGGAGCCGAAGTCATATTGCACGGCGCGAGCTATGACGAAGCCTGCGAAGAGGCACTGCGCCGCCGCGCGTTGGAAGGCCGCACGTTCATTCACCCCTTTGACGACACTGAAGTCATTTCCGGCCAAGGCACAATCGGCCTTGAGCTCCTCGAGCAGGTACCCGATATTGAGGCGGTCGTTGTTCCCATCGGCGGTGGCGGCCTCATCAGCGGCATCGCCTGCGCGCTCAAAGAAACAAATCCCAAGATTCGCGTCGTCGGCGTCGAGCCAGAAAAGCTGCCCTCCATGCTGCGCGCCCGCGAAGCAGGTGCACCGGTGACCATTGCCGCAGAAGCTACCATCGCCGACGGCATCGCCGTTCGCCGCGCCGGCAACCTCACCCTGCCCCTGGTGTCGCGCTACGTCGATGAGATCGTTACCGTCGATGACGAAGAAATTGCCAGCGCCATCCTCATGCTTCTTGAGCAGGAAAAGACCTTGGCCGAAGGCGCCGGCGCGGCGGCGCTCGCTGCCGTCGTACAGTCAAAAACAAATTTGCGTCATCGCCGCACTGTCGTTCTCGTCTGCGGCGGAAATATCGACGTTTCGCTGCTCGCTAAAATCATCGAGCGCGGCTTAGTGAAAGATGGTCGCCTGTTGCGCGTGCGCGTCTACCTGCAAGACCGCCCCGGCGCCCTGCTTCATCTCACCGAGATACTTGCGCGCGAACGCGCCAACATCGTTGAGACAATTCACAATCGCGCTTACTACGGCGTGAGTCTTAGCGAGACGGTTATCGATGTCACCCTTGAGACCCGCGGAGCCACGCACATTACTGCCATCAGCCACGCACTCCGCGAAGCCGGCTTCCGCTTCGAGAGAATTCAGTAGCCTGAATCGGAGCTTGATCAAAGGAGCCCTCGCTTAACCGCTCACGACCTGGCTCCTGTGACCACGACCTCGCATGCGCCGCTTTTGGTATACTCAGTAGGTTCACTTCATGCGGAGGTGGCGAAATTGGCAGACGCACCAGCTTGAGGTGCTGGCGCTCAAAAGGCATAGGGGTTCAAGTCCCCTCCTCCGCACCAAAATCTCTCCTGCGTGGGTTACCCGCCAGGGCACGGAAAGCAGCTTTACAAATGCAGATCGCCTTCTACTTCGTCATCTTCGTCCACGTCATCGTGAGCCTCTTTCTCATTGGAGTCGTCCTCCTGCAACAGGGCCGTTCGGCTGACCTCGCCGGCGCCTTTGGTGGCCAGGGTTCGCAAACCGCCTTTGGCCCTCGCGCCGCGGCCAATGTGCTGACAAAGCTCACTGCCTGGTCGGCAATCATCTTCATGATCACCTCGCTGTCGCTGACGATCTTGTTTACGCGTTCGAGCCACTCGCATTCCGTACTCGACGACAACAAGCCTGTCTCTGCACCTGCCAAGTCCGGAAAATAGTTCGTCGCACCGCTCCACGGTGGTGTGACTCAGAGGTGGGTACGCCGCCCTCATGTCGCACCACCAGGACATCAAACGCCGGCGCTCGATAGATGCACATGTGCGCTCTCAATTAGACTGTGATTCGATGACATCCAGCCTGATCCTCGAGACCTTCCCCGTTGGCCCACTGCAATGCAATTGCACCATCATGGGCGATCAGACCAACGGCGAAGCCATCGTCATCGATCCCGGCGATGAAGTGGACCGCATTCATCGCCGCCTCGCCGACCTCGGACTCAAGCTGAAACAAATTCTCATCACCCACGCCCACATCGACCACGTTGGTGGAGCGCTCAAACTACGCAAGCTTACCGGCGCTCCCATCTTCCTCAACGAAGACGACATGCTGCTACTGCAGATGATGGCCACCCAGGCAGCGTGGCTCGGCATCCAGCCCCCGGAGGTCGCTCCGCCCGACGAAAATCTAAGCGACGGCCGTCAGGTTGGGCTCTCCTCCTACCCGGCTACCGTCCTCCACACCCCGGGCCACACCGAGGGCTCCGTTTGTCTCCATTTCGCACCTTTAAAAATGGTGATAGCCGGCGACACGCTTTTTGCCGGCAGCATCGGTCGGACAGACCTCCCCGGCGGCAATTCTGAACAGATCATCGAGTCAATCCAAACCCGCTTGCTCACCTTGCCCGATGAAACCAGAGTGCTCCCCGGCCATGGCCCCTCAACAACGATCGGAGCCGAGAGGAAAACAAATCCATTCCTGCGACCGTATTAGGCCTCAAATAATCCAGTATATTTAATGCGTTTAGTTGAAGCAGATAGGGGCAATAGCTAAACAAACACTTACATCTAAGACCGCCGATTATTACCACTCTCCTGCGTTCTTAAATAAGCAGCAAGCACCTCAGTTCCCTTGCTGAACTCGTCAGGCCTGCTGAGCAAACTGACCACCAGCCAACCCTCCTCGCTCATGCCGAAAAAATACCCCGGGTGCGCCCAAACTCCCTGCTTCAGCAACTCCAGCACGGTCAACTCATCTCGCTGCAGCGCAGGAATCCGCAGCACCGCGTACCACCCGCCTTCAACCTCCAACCGCACCGTCGCTCCTTGTCCGTGGAGTTGGCGGTCAAGCTCTGTCAGGTTGCCCCGTACCCGGTCCCGTATCTGCCTTTGAATCCCGCCGCGGCCCGCAAGCCAAGCCGGCATCGCTGCCTGCACCGGCGCATTCATCGAGAGAAACGTGTCTGCAACCACCTCAAGCCGCGCCAGCGCTTCATGCTTTTGCGGCCCGGTAGCCACAATCCATGCCGCCTTCATTTGCGGAAGCCCGGCAATCTTGCTCAACCCGCTCACCACGTAAACTGCGACGCCTTCCAGGCCCGCGGCGAAAGTTCCCTCGGCCGCTCCGAATGCGTAATCCAGGAAAACCTCGTCGACAACCAGCGCGATTCCGCGCTCTCGACAGATGCGGCCCAGTTCCGCAGCCTCCCACTCTTTCGTATAGTGCCCTGTCGGATTGTTCGGGTGTACTAAAACAATTGCTCGCGTCCGCTCCGTGATCGCAAGGCGAAAGCCCTGGGGATCGATCTGCCAGCCGAAGTCGTACACCAGCGGTGCTGTCTTCAGCCGCACATCGCTCAGCCCTGCTAAAAAATCAAACAGCGGATAGCCCGGCACCGGAACCACAATCTCGCTATCCACATCGCACAGCAGGCGAAACAAGAAGCTGTACGCCTCACTGGTGCTCGTCGTGAGCACAACCTGATCGGGCTCGACCGCGACGCCATGATCGGCATAGTATTTGCAGACCGCCTCTCGCGCGCGCAACAATCCTTTTGGCTGCGGATCGTAATCGAGCGCCTCCGCCGCCTTCAGCACATCCAGCACGTCCGGCGCATATCCAAACCCGCACCGAGTCGGATTCGAAGCCGTCAAATCCGCGATCGGCAGCCCCGCCGCTGCTCGCACGCGATGCGCCCGCGCAAGGTCGCTCTCTTCGGTGTTCCATTGCGTTCTCTCAGCGAAACTCATCTGTCGTCCTTCAGCAACCCGCCTGCCCGAGCCAGAGCCGCCTTCCAACTCCGTTCTGCACACTCGTCATGCACAATAGAGTAGGGCGTCTTTCAAAACCATACACGGCGCTTTCAACGGGAGGAAAATTGGCTCTGCGCGCAGTGGTTTTTGACTATGGAATGGTTTTGACGGGTCCGCAGGATCCCGAGGCACATAACGCACTGCTCCGCATCACCGGCCTGCCTCTCGAGCGCTTCGAGACCCTCTACTGGGCTGACCGTCACGCTTACGACCAAGGAAAGCTCACCGGCATTACCTTCTGGCAAAAGCTGATCCGCGAAGCGGGCCTCGATCTCGACGACCCTGCCGTCCGGGAACTCAACCTTTGGGACGCCCGGATGTGGACCACACAGAATCTCGCCATGGTTGCCTGGCAACAACAGCTCAAGCAGCATGGCCTGCTCACCGCCATCCTCTCCAACATGGGTGACTCTGTTTTTGAGAACATTCAGCGTGAATTCGACTACCTTGCCCGCTTCGACGTCCTCGTTTGGAGCTATCAACTCAACATGGCTAAGCCCGACCCTGCCATCTATCGTCATGTGCTCAAAGAGCTCGGCACCCGTCCCGAAGAAACCCTCTTTATCGACGACAAGCATGAAAACATCGAAGCCGCGCGCGCTCTCGGCATGCGGGCCATCGAGTTCACCGACGTCGACCGCCTCCGCGAAGAACTGGTCGTCACGGGCCTCGCAGATTCCCTACCGCTCCCCCACAACACAACCCTTTAGGTGCCCCATCCTTCCGCAGCCCCATCGCGAGTCGCTCGAGCCGGGTGCCCCATCCTTGACGCAGCCTCATCGCGGCAAGGGTGGGAGACCTCCAATCTTCATCTCACCGCTGTCCTCTTGAGCGAAGGTCGCATAGCGTCGGCGTCCCCACGAACAGGTCTTCGTTTAAGAAATGCATTGTCATCTTGAGCGAAGGTCGCATGGCGACAGAAGTCGAAAGACCTGCGGTTGCCGTTAAGAAAAGCGTAAAGCCAATAGCTCAGCACCGACACATCTGAAATCGAAAGTTGCCTCCGGCAAGATGCGCTATCATTTTGAACGAAGATTCGCATAAAAAATGCATTGTCATCTTGAGCGAAGGTCGCATGGCGACCAAAGTCGAAAGACCTGCGGTTGCCTTTAGGAAAAGCGTAAAGCCAATAGCTCAGCACCGACACGTCTGATATCAGGCCTTTCTCATCAGCCCCTTAGAACGACAGCCATCCCCCGACCACGCTGAGCAATGCTGCCAGATCTTGTCGTTGCACAAAATTATCCCGCCGTGGAGGACAATCAATTCAGGCCGCTCCACATAGAAACTTCAAAATCCACGTCTGAACAGTAAGCCCCTTGCAATCTAGACTCTGCGGCCAACTCTAATTGAGTGAATACTTTAGCGCAACCGCCAACCCGTAAACCTAAGCACGTAAACGACTTCCATCCAGAGTAGGGGTGGGGGTACCTGCAATCCACTTCGCCAGGCCCACAGCGCCTACTGCGCCTTGCCGATCATCAATATGGTGAACGAGCCCAAGATCGCCGGACCCTGCGGGGGCCGTCCGCCCGGAGACGGTGCGGCAACTCCGGCCGGCACCGGTCCACGTTCCTGCGACATGGTGAACAGGTGACCGGTCTTGCTGTCGAACGTGACCGTGCGCGCCCCGTTCATGGTCTGCAGGTTCTGCTCTACCTCAAAGCTGGTCGGGCTTTTCTCCTTCACGATCGTCATGGTGCCGTTGCCGTTGGTACTGAAGGCTTCCATGGTTGCAGGGTTAAATACTGCACCGTCCGATCCTCCGGCCAACGGAAGAGTGGTGAGAATCTTGCCGTCTTTCGCGCTCATGATCACCATCGTCGGCTGCTGTCCAGGCGCACTGCCCGACCGGCATGCCGCGAACAGAATCTGATTTTTGACATCGATCGCCAGGCCGTTGCAACCGCCTTTGTCCACGAACGAGTAATGCGCGACCGCCTTCATCGTCTTCGCGTCAACGGCGGTCACGCTGCCGACCGCGTCCTGCATGACCACGTACATCATGCCCTTGCCGTCGCCGACGCCCTGCTCCGGCGTGCCGCCCAGATCGATGGTGCCAAGCACCGTGCCGTCCTTGGCGTCGATGACAGTTGCGTCCTTGGTCGGATGGCTGAACACGTAAACACGCTCGTTAAACGGGTCGAAGTAAATACCATCTGGCCGTGCCGCGCCCACATCGATGCTCTTGATCAACGTCTTAGTCTTGGTGTCGAACATCGAAACCTTAGGGTGGTCGCTGGTGAAGCCGTGGCCCATCTTTGGGTCGACCGCAGTGCCATTGCCGCTGACGCCGGATATCTCGCCGATAGGCTTGAGCGTGTCGAGGTCGAAAATCGTCAGGCGTCCAGGCACGGCTGCCACCTCAGCCGCACTATCGGTAGCTGGCACTGCATGCGTGGCCCCGCGAGGAATGTAGAGCCGACGGCCGTCCGTGTCCGCGTAGATATAGTCCCAGCCACCCTCCCCGCCAACCCGTGCGGTCTCGAGCACTTTGTATTGACCATCTGTTTGAGCTATGGCGAGCGGTGCGTACGTAGTGACAGCCGCTACGATTACAGCGAGAACAAGGCGCATGAAGGATTCTCCACGAAGCAGTATAGACCCGAACAGGTTACGCACGAGCGCCAACCCGGCTCTTAACCCGGCACACGACTGAAGTGTCGCTGCATAGTCCCTATTTGTGATGGTGCAATAGGTTGTCCATTCGATCTGCCTACGAGCGGCGCTCCACCACGGAGCGATCAGTTGCCTGTCGGAAATTAAAACGTGAACTTCGCCCAGAACCGCAGATTTCTTGCGGTGCTGGCCCTGGCGTTTGGCACGTTCAGAAAATTGGTCGTGCCGACTTGCAGTAGGTCGTTGTTGAGAGGGTTCACATCGTTGTGATTACCAACATCTGTGGCCTCTGCGCGCAGTTGAAATGCAGTTCCCTCAAGATGCGCCCACGAAACGGGAATCTCCTTCTGAACGGCAAGATTCCAGACCGTAGTTCCGGGATTTTTGAAACTGTTGCGTCCATTTTCCCTGGACAGGAACTCAGGACCGAATGGAATCGTCCAATGTTGTGTGGAAGGGTCAACGATCACTTCGGTTCCAGTGGAGTTAATCTGGTTCAGGTCGTAATACGTCCCCGGAGTGCTTGCGCCGAAATAGATCGCGTCAATTGCTGCCGAGTCGATCGGCGCCTTCTTATTCGTAAGCAGTGGGCGATCGTTAAATGCGCTTCCGTCGCCGTTCGTATCCAAGCCGGAAAGGTTGAAAGTGCTGGGTGGTCCGGACTGAAGCTGCGTAACACCAGACACCGTCCAGTGCCGGGTAAGTGCGCCCAGCATTAAGTTAGTCGCAGAGTTATCGGCGTGCAATCCGCGGGGTGTCCAACCATAGGTAACCGAGAAGAAGTGGGGGAAGTTGAAGACCGACGGAGCCCACTCCTGGGCTCGACCATTGGGGGCAAGGTTTGCTGTATACGATGTTGGCGAAGCGAAGGTGGAGAACACCTCTGAGCCGTCATCCATGTTTTTGCCGAACGTGTAAACCCCGCGAAAGAATAGTCCGTGGGAGAACTGGCGCGAAACTTCCGTCTGCACACTGTCATACTGTGAGGCCGCTGAATTCGCACGCGCGTTGATGGCGCCACGGCTTGGATCCAGCCGCTCCCCTGTGTTGGGGTCGAAGTAGTTGTACTGCTGGTTGGCATACAGCTTTCTTCCCCGAGCGCCAACGTAGTTCACGGTGAGCTTGAGTTGCGCAGGAAGGGAGCGCTCTATTCCAAAGTTCCATTGATACGTGCGCGGATTCACCAGGTTTTTGTCCGCGCTCTGTACTGAAGACCGCGGGTTGACCGGGCCAGGCTGGATGGTGCCAAGCAGGTTGAGCGCATCCCCAAGACCAGAACCCTGCGTTGAGATGAGCGTCGTCGACGTCGCGTTAGGAGCCGCTTGCGCCGAGTTCACTGGAATGTTGCTGAAGTCGGTGTCATAGAAAATGCCGATTCCACCGTGAATGACGGTCTTATCGGCAAGCCATCCCAATTGGTGCGGTGAGTATGCAAATCCGGCGCGCGGTCCCCAATTGTTGGTACTCGTCTGGATCTTATAGACCGTCGTAATCGGAGCGAACGGGTTGCGCACGTCGATTGCGGGGAATGGCAGCGAATTGGATGGATCCGTCAAGTAGTCGTATCGCAAACCAAGGTTGACGACGAGTTCCGGGGTGAGCTTGATGTCGTCCTGGGCGAAGTATCCAGATCTCCAGATGTGCGGATCGAACCGCGTCGGTCCAAAGGTCTTGGTCGCAGTTCCCGACGGCCCAAGGTGATCACTAAGGAAGTTGCCCAGAGCGCTCAGGCCATTGCCGCTGGTAATTGTCAAACCTCCGAGGGCAGTCTGCGCCACAAGGTCGGTCTCCAAGATGCGCCCAACATCGGCGCCAATCTTCAACGACTGCTTGCCGATCGTCCAGGACACGGTGTCCTGGAACTGATAGAAATTCTCCTTGCGCCCCTGCGGGATGTTCTGCGAAATACCCAGGGTCGGTATGTTGTTGTCGGTAAAACTGAGGTTATAGTTCTTTGACAGCGGATTCGCCACGGTCTGAGGAGTGGGTGCGAAGAGGAAATTGATGCGCGTCGAAGAGACACGGAGTTCGTTGAGAAGTGTCGGCGCAAATACGTGAGTCCATGTCCCGATACTGAGTGCCGCGGGACCCCCAACTTGACCGTCAAATCCCGGCAGGCCGGATGTATTCAAGCCTAGGTCCGGGGTGAAATTTGAATTGTCATGCAGGAAGCGGCCCGCGAACGAATCGCGCTGACTCGGATTGAAGTCCAGCCGCACCAAGTATTGTGTGTCCGGTTGTTGCTGCGAAACCGGTGGCCGTTGAAAGTTGGCAGTCGTAATCAGGCATCCGCTGGCGGGGCAACCGTTCTGCGGTCCTGCGTTGATTACTTCGCTTTCTCCGACATTGCTGTACTGGGTGAGGTATGAGCCGTTATTAAGCAAACCCTGCAGCAGTGCGACGTTCGGTCCGCCGATCGTGGTAAGGGTTGCGTAACCGGCAGAGTCCGGCAACTCAATCGGGCTTGACTGCGACTTGCCATAGAATCGCGACCACTGCGACCCGCCAAACGCAAACAGCTTATTTTTCCAAATCGGTCCGCCTACAGTGAATCCATAATTGTGCTGATCGAACCGCGCCTTGATGGGCGGAGTATAGCCTGCAGGCGGCGGCCCATGCACCGTTCCGCGTCGGGTCTGGCCGTCCAGCGCATTGAGTCCCGACCCTTGGTAAAGCTCAAACAAAGAGCCATGAAATTTGTTGGTTCCGCTCTTCGTGACGAGATTCACCACGGCGCCGCCGGATCGTCCAAATTCTGCAGACGCGGAATTGGTGAGGGCCGTCTCGGACTGGAACATGTCAGGAACCTGCGGTTGGAACGCCTGACCGCCGATGCCTACATCGTTGATGTCCTGTCCGTCCATCATAAAGTTGTTTGAGCGGGGACGAGCGCCATTGACTTCAATCTGTTCGTAGTTGCCACCTACTCCACCCAGACCTAATTGCGTGTTGACAATTTGCACACCGGGAAGGGTGGCGACTAATTCGATTGGATTCAGCGTAAAAATGGGAAGATTGGCCAATTCGGCACTTCCCAATGTCGCTGAGAGCTGCCCGTTATCCGTATTGATCGCGTTGGTGTTCGCTTGCACCTCAACCGTGGTGGCGGCTGCTCCTACCGGCAGAATCGCATCGTAGGAGGTGATCACTGAGGGATTCACCTTCAAATTTTTAATGTTGATCGCTTGAAATCCCGGAGCCTCTGCGCGGACTGAATAAGATCCCGCACTGATGGCGTCGACGCGATATTCACCTTGTGAATTCGACTTGGTTTGCCGCGTCTCAGTGGTTTGCTCGTTCGTGACTGTAACATCAGCATTCGCAATCACGGCGCCGGAAGCGTCGCGAATGACGCCCGTGAGGGTACCTTTACTGGTTTGGGCTTGTGCCAAAAATCCTGGAACAAGCAACAGAGTCACGAGCACAACCGTCGAAAATTTCGTAAGCCGATACATATTTACCCTCTTAGCAGATCCTATGTCACAAGGCCACTGTCGGCCTGTCAAAGTGATCGAACACAAAATGCATTCTTTTGGAACACTGGTCGCTAGTGTTGCAACCAGCGTTCCACTTGCAGGGAAAGCGAACATTAAACTCGTTTTCTTACTTAGCTTGCGAGTAACCCCATTGCAATGACCGCGGTTTAGATACGGTTTCCGCAGCGTAAAGCGCGGTACCTGAGTTGGGGACGAAATATGTCGGTAGATGGTGAAGGCGCAAAACCGTTAATTGGAACTCCGCGGATGTTTTTTATTACATTCCATAGCTCGCGAAGCCTAATAAATAGCTACCCATTTCTTCGCTGACCGGACGTCCGGAGCGACGGATCATTTGTCGCTTTTTGGCTTGCGGTTCTCAAACCTCTAGCGAAGAAACCTAAAGCAATGAAACGTAATCTGCCGCTCGCACACTACTAAGCAAGCCGCCGCTTCAGCTGTTCACAGGCTCGGCGCACTTCAAGCTTGCTGAGCGAGCCTGTGTTCGTTTCACGTTGATTGGCATTGATCCGTATTTTGCAACGCTTTCCTCACGTCCATCTTAGCCTTCGTTAGTGAGCGGGTCAATTTTGGAAAGTGTCTTTACTCGAATCAAGTAATTAACTCACCCATGTTCACAACAAACTGGAGGATCCTATGTACCAAGAAGCCCAACGCACCACCTTGCCGAGCGGCTTTGTCATCGACCATGCTGCCGCCCTCGCCCATGTCATGCAGCCGCTTCACACACAGTCCGTTGTCAGTTCACGAGGACTGGAAGAGGGTACGACAAAGTTCGCCACGCGCATAGTGCCGGCCGGTGTCACCCTCTCCTTCAATACAGACGGCTTCGTCGCCGCTCTGAATGCTGCACTCGCCAACAACACCGCCGGATACGTGATGCAGCTCCGTCACCGGGGCCAGCCCATCGCCTCCGCCCAGGGCGGCTGGGCCAAGGAGCCGTCCGATGGACCGGAGTCCTGGGCACAGAATGTCCGCATGCACATCGCGAGTTGCAGCAAGTTGATCACCGCCATCGCCATGACGCGCACGCTTGCCGCGCATAACCTGCCGGCAACGACGCCGATCAAAGACTACCTGCCCACATACTGGGAAAAGGGCTCGAACATCGACAAGATCACATTCGCCCAGCTGATGACACACAGGTCGGGCTTCCGCGTCGCAGGGTCCGACACGTTCTACAACATAATGAAGACGCAGGTCGCAGCCGGAGTCACCAACGCCAACCTAGGCGCCTATTCCTACCAGAACATGAACTTCAGCCTGTGCAGAATCCTGCTCCCGGTCATGAACGGCGTTATCCCCGCAAACACCACGTTCCAAGCGCCATTTGAAGACCTCTTTTGGGACTACGCCACCGTCAATGCCTATGCTGACTATGTCTCGCAAAATCTGTTCCAGCCCGCGGGTGTCTCCGGCCCGACGCTGACGCACCCCGACCCCGACGCGCTCGCCTACGCTTTCCCCGTCGGCGTAGGCTGGAACTCCGGCGATCTAACTGCAGACGCCGGGGGCACAAGCTGGCACATGTCGGTAAACGATTTGCTGGATGTGATGGGATGCTTCCGGCGCGAGGGCACGATCATGTCGTCTGCTGCCGCCCGGACCATGCTCCATAACGGCTTTGGCATCGATCTCATTGAACCGACGAGCCTCGGCACCCTTTACAACAAGAATGGGTTCTGGCAATCCGGTTCATTACAGACGGAGCAGAGCCTCGCATACTTCTTGCCCCGCGACATGGAACTGGTCGTGCTCGCTAATTCTCCCATCGGCGTATCATCCCAATTCTTCCGCGACCTCGTTACCAATATCTATCTCGATAACATCGCGCCGGAGATTCCTATTGGCGGCTGGGTCGCTCGCCACGGCCTCACGTCCGAGCAATATCAAGAGGCATTCAATGACTATGTCGGCAACCACGGAATGCAGTTGATGGACGTCAGCGGGTACGGCACGAACTTCCCACTGTACGCAGCGCTTTGGGTTAAAACTGCCTCATCGCCCGCTTGGCAGGCTCGCCACGGCTTAACCGCAGCCGATTATCAAGCCACCTTCGATCAGCTCACTGCTGAGGGCTATCACCCCATCCTCGTGAACGGCTACGCCACGCCCGACGGTCCCCGCTTCGCCTGCATTTTCCAGCAGGGCGCGACTGATCCTTGGATCGCGCGTCACGGCCTTACTTCCGCGCAGTATCAGGCCGCCTTTGACCAGTTTGTTAGCGACGGCTACTTGCTCGACTGGGTGAGCGGCTATTTTAATGGCGCTCAGGATCTTTACGCAGCGATCTGGCGCAAGCCGGCAGTTGCACCCGTTTGGCAGGCCCGCCATGGATTGACTGTAACTCAGTACCAGGCAAGCTTCGACGAGCTCGTGGCCGAGGGATACAAGCCGGTGGTGGTCTGCGGTTACAGCGACGGTACGCAGGACCGCTACGCTGCTATCTTTCGCCAGATCCCCGGGGTGCCTGCCTGGCAGGCCCGCCATGGACTGACTTCGGTGCAGTATCAGGAGGCCTTCGACCAGCTCGTGGCGGAGGGCTACAGGTTGGAGTTGGTCAATGGCTACAGCGTGGCGGGCCAAGACCGATTTGCCGCCATCTGGACGCAGTAGCAACACAAGACCCTTGCAGTGTCATTCGTGCACAAAGACCAATTCACCTGCTGGGCAGCGAGACGGTTAAGTCATCGCCCAGCAGGTGCATGATTTGAGCCATCCTTTGCCTACAGGATTCGATTTCACAAACCTCATCGTCTCGTGGTCCTGCGCCTGGGCCAAATCATTACGAGCTTGCGTGTTAATACTGAGGTGCCGTACCTGACGTCGTGGTGTATGTCGCGTCGTGCCTTACGTTGGTGTATTCTCTAATTTGAACATGAATGCTCTCGCCAAAGCCGTGCTGCTCTCCCTCTTGCTGATTCTTGCCGGAGTCCAAGGGAATGTGCACCAGCTTTGCGCAGAGTCATTGGGGCCGCAAACGCACGGGTGCTGCATGGGGCAGGCAATCGTCTCAGCTTCCCATAGCGGTGCGGCGCAATCGTTCTCCGCAAGTCCCTCTTGCTGCAAAGTGGCACCAGACCAATCGACTCCCTTGCAGACAATTCTCCAGTCTCGTGGTTCGCAGGATGGGGCTTATCAACTCCACGCGACCAGCGGTGAAGTCCTTTCCATTCCGTTGCCGGTTCTCGGCAAGTATTCGCAATCCCCGCGATTGATCAAGCTGCTACATTCGCCTGTTCACGCGATTCTTTGCACCTTCCTGGTCTAATCCCCTCCCTCGTCTAAACCACCCAGACCGATTGGTCTGCACTGTGTATTTTTTTCAGACAAAGGGAGTTTGCCATGAGAACCACAAGGATCTTTGCGATCCTGCTGCTCGCGCCCGCATTTGCTCTGCCTGCGCAAGACAGCAACGCACCAGAGCCGGCGGTCATCGCCAATGTTCGGGCCGATCAGGGTCCCGTCCGCCAGGTATTAGTGCTTGAAAACGTCGTCCGGGAAGCGTTAGAGAAGAATCCGGAAGCCCAAAGCGCGCTTCACACTGTGAATGCTTTGCAACGCCGCGTGGCGCAGGTAAAGTCGCTGCCCGATCCCATGGTCTCCGTGGGATGGGCTGGCAATCCTGCTCCATTCAGTCTTATGCAGGGTGACAGTTCGAGCTACCGCGGGGTCACCGTCTCAGAGCAATTTCCCTATCCTGGCAAATTGAAGTTGCGCGGTCAGATCGCGAGTAAAGAGGCACAAGCGGCACAAGCCGACTACGAGGCCATTCGACGCCGCATTACCTCCGCAGTGAGGGCGTCGTACTTCGACTACTTCTACCTCGACCGAGCCATCCAGACTACGGAGAGGAACAAGGAACTTTTAGAAAAGCTATCGAAGATCGCCGAAGCTCGTTACCGTGTTGGAAAGGCGATGCAGCCAGATGTGCTGCGGTCTCAGGTGGAGATTTCCCTGCTGATTGAAAATCTCACGGTGCTCGAACAGCAGCGGGCGACGGCACAGGCACGGCTGAATGTGTTCATGGTTCGTGCACCGGAATCTCCGTTGCCTCCCGCCGCCGAAGTCGAACCTGCGACCATCCGATTCTCTCTTGACGAGTTGTATGCTCTTGCTGCGGACAATGACACTACCGTTCTCCGCAACAAAATCATGGTGGAACGGAGTCGTTTGGGCGTCGCTCTCGCGCAGAGGGAGTATCGCCCCGACATCGGCGTGAGCTACATGTTTCAGCAGCGTTCGGCGCTGCCCGACATGAATGGCGCGACCTTTAGCGTGAGCATTCCCATCTTCTACAAAAGCAAACAACGTCAGGGCGTGGCCGAAGCAAGTGAAGACCTGATCAGCGCCGAGAAGATGCGCGACAACCGCTTGAATGAAGTCAAGTTTGAATTGAAACAGCAATACCTGACCGCCAAAGCCTCTGAACGACTGCTCACTCTCTACTCCAAAGGAGTGGTGCCTCAGTCCTCGCTCGCTCTCGAATCTTCAATGGCTTCCTATCAGGTGGGTAGCGTAGATTTCCTTTCGCTGCTGTCCAATTTCACTACGCTCTTGAATTACGAAATAGACTATTACCGGCAACTGGCCGACTACGAAACGGCTGTAGCTCGGATTGAGACTCTCACCGGTTCGGATGTGGCAGGGCCGTTCGTCCCCGTAGCCCCAACCCCGGATTCTCAACCCGCGAAGGAGGTCAATTAGTGTCCTCGCACACGCCCTTCGAGCCACTGTCCTTGCCAATTCACGATCTATTGCTGTGCAGGGAATCCGTTGCCGTACCGGTCATTGACACCAACCGCATTCTTCTCATGGCTAAGAGGAGTATTAAGCTATGAACCGCTCACCAAAGAAAATCATCCTTGGGATCTTGCTCGCGTTAATGCTTGGGCTTGTTTATGCAGGCGCGACTCACCATTGGTTTGGTCAAGGAGGGAGTGCCGTAGCTGTATCCCAAAACACAAAAGGCGAGCGAAAACCTGTTTACTGGTACGACGCAATGAACCCGCAGCACCATTACAACCAGCCCGGCAAAGCTCCAGACGGGATGGACCTGGTTCCACAGTATGCGGAACAGACGGCATCTCCTGCGGACCAGGTTCCAAACGCGCAAGCTAAGACCGCCGCCAACATGTCGACGATGTCTTCAAAGGACGCCGCCGTCGGTGATAGAAAGGTCCTCTACTGGTACGACCCGATGCATCCGGCCTACAAATCTGACAAGCCTGGCAAGGCTCCCGACTGTGGCATGACGCTCGTTCCCAAGTATGCTGAAGATCAAAGTATGGCCAAAATGCCGATGGGCACGGTGACGATACCGCCAGAAAAGCAAGTGCTCGCAGGGGTGCGGACGGCAGTAGTCGAGCGCAAATCGCTGGTCCGCGACATTCGTACAAGCGCGCAAATCGTTGCCGACGAAACCAGGATCGCTCATATCCACGTCAAGGTCGCGGGCTTTATAGATAAGGTATTTGTCGATTTTGTTGGTCAACTGGTCAAGAAGGGCCAGCCACTCTTCACGCTCTACAGCCCCGACCTCGTTTCGACGCAAGAGGAATACCTCATTGCGAAGCGCGGCAATGCGACCCTCGGTAATGCGCCATTTCAAGAGATAGCCCAGGGATCGCAATCCCTCTTGCAGTCCGCCCGGCAGCGCCTCAAGCTGTGGGACATATCGGATGCCCAGATCAAAGATCTCGATGAGACCGGAAAGGTGAGCAAGGATCTGACGTTTTATTCGCCCATCACCGGCTTCGTCACCGATCGCAAAGTGTTTTCGCAGACTTCGGTTACGCCGGACACAGAGTTATACACGGTTTCGGATTTGTCCACGGTATGGGCCGACGCCGACATCTATGAGTACGAGGTTCCCTTCGTTCACCTTGGCCAGCGCGTCACTCTTACACTGAGCTACTACCCCGGCAAGACGTACACCGGAACCATCTCATACATCTATCCCACCGTCGATCCGCAGACGCGCACCATCAAAGCCCGGATCCAGATTCCAAATCCAGGCTTTGTGCTGAAGCCGCAGATGTTCGCCGACGCCCAATTGCACGTCGACTACGGGACGAAGATCATCGTGCCGCAGGAAGCGGTTCTTAACTCGGGCACCGAGCAACATGTCTTTGTAGTGCACGACGGAAGCATGTTTGAGCCTCGAAAGGTCTCAATTGGGCCCGTGGTAGACGGCAACGCGGTGATCCTTTCAGGCCTCAAGGCTGGCGAGACGATCGTCGTTTCAGGAAACTTCCTGATCGATTCTGAAAGCGGACTCAAAACCGCAATGGGCGGAATGGCGCACTGAGAGGATGACCATGAACTCACGACGTATTGCTCTTACCGTCACTCTGCTGATCATTGTTGGCGCCGGCGTCTATGTCTGGTACAGAAATGTCGCTCATCCAACCCCGGTCACTTGCGGCTACTGCCTGCGTCCATTGCACGCAAACGTCAAAGTAGTAGCGGAGATTGATGGCAAGAGGGAAGAAGTCTGTTGTCCTCGCTGCGCTATTACCGAAGCCAATCAGGAGCACAAGCCGGTGCGCCTGATCACCGTGCATGACTACAGCACGGCCAAGGCAATGTCACCTCAGTCGGCATGGTACGTCGAGGCAAGCCGCGTCATGGCGTGCGAACACAACGGGATGCACATGGATGAGATGAAAGCGACGTCTGAAATCGCGTACGACCGCTGCTCCCCTGGGACCTTGACGTTCGCGACCAGGCTGGAGGCCCAGGACTTTACAGCGGCAAATGGCGGAACTGTTATTTCGTTCGTGCAACTGATGAGCGAGGCGCACTTCCAATGATGAACAGGATTATTGATTTCAGCGACAAGAACAGGTTTCTGATCTTCCTGTTCGTTGCCGTTGCCATCGTTCTCGGATGGTACGCGATGAGGAACACGAAGCTCGACGCGATCCCTGATCTATCGGATACCCAGGTGATCGTCTACGCCAAGTGGGACCGCAGTCCCGACATCATGGAAGATCAGGTCTCTTATCCGATTGCCTCCGCGCTGCTCGGACTGCCGAAGGTCAAGGACATTCGCGCCTTTTCCGACTTCGGCTTCTCCTACATCTACATTATTTTCGATGAAGGGACGGACATTTATTGGGCTCGATCTCGCACGCTCGAATACTTAAATTCCGTAACTTCAAAACTACCGAAAGGTGTGAGCGTTGAGCTGGCAAAAGATGTTACTTCCGTTGGATGGGTCTATCAGTATGCCCTCGTCGACACCACGGGGAAGTACAGCATCGACCAACTACGATCTTTCCAGGATTGGAATCTTCGCTTCGCTTTGCAGACTGTACCCGGTGTCGCCGAGGTCGCTCCTATCGGCGGCTTTGTGCGCCAGTATCAGGTGAATGTAGATCCCAACAAGCTGCTCGCATATAAAATCCCCATCAACGCGGTCAGCGATGCGGTACAGAAATCCAACAACGACGTCGGCGGACGATTGGTCGAATTCACCGGACGCGAATATATGGTGCGTGGCCGCGGATACATTCGTTCGCTTGACGACATCGGCAAGACCGTCATTATGTACAACGCGCAAACCGGAACGTCGGTTCTAGTCCGGGATGTAGCCACCGTTACATTCGGCCCCGACATGCGCAGAGGCGTCGGAGAGTTAGACGGCAAGGGCGAAGTCGTCGGCGGCGTCGTGATCATGCGCTACGGTGAGAATGCCCAGAAGGTTATCGAACGCACTAAGGAGAAGTTGAACGACCTCAAGTCAACGCTTCCTCCCGGCGTCAAACTGGTCACCACGTATGACCGCTCTGAGTTGATCGACCGTGCTGTCGATAACCTCCGCCACACTCTGATCGAAGAACTGATCATCGTGAGTCTCGTGATCATGATCTTCCTGTGGGATTTGCGCAGTGCGATTGTTCCCATCATCACCATTCCCGTCACAGTAATTCTGGCCTTCATTCCGATGCAGATGATGGGAATGACGGCCAACATCATGTCGCTCGGCGGTCTTGCTGTAGCCATCGGGGCCCTGGTTGACGCATCCGTCGTGATGGTCGAGCAAACGCACAAGAAGCTCGAGCATTGGGAGGCTGAAGGCCGCCCCGGCCCATCGCACGCTGTCGTGATCGCTGCCGTGAAGGAAGTTGGAGGGCCCAGTTTCTTTGCCTTGCTGGTCATCGCCGTGGGCTTTCTTCCCGTTTTCACCTTGGAGAGTCAGGAGGGCCGTCTTTTTAAGCCGCTCGCTTTCACTAAAAATTTCTCCATGGCCATCGCGGCAATCCTGGCGATCACCTTGGCTCCGGCGGCGATGCGCTTCCTGTTTTCCCGCATGGACGGCTTCAACTTCCGCCCCCAATGGCTGGCGAAGATCGTCAATGCCCTCTTCGTTGGCAAGATCCATAGCGAAGAGAACCATCCCATCAGCAAGCCGATGATGAAGATCTATCACCCGGTGGTCGAGTTTGTCCTCGATCATAAGTGGCTGACCATCGGCATAGCTTTGCTGGTTATGGCGCTCAGTGCTCCCGTCTATTTCAAACTCGGATCGGAGTTCATGCCGCCGCTCGATGAGGGCACGCTCCTTTACATGCCCTCCACGCTGCCCGGCATCTCCGTTACCGAGGCCGAGCGCGTACTCGAAACGCAGGACAAGATCATCCGCGGCTTCCCTGAAGTGGAACGCGTCTTCGGCAAGGCTGGCCGCGCCGAGAGCTCAACCGACCCAGCTCCGTATTCCATGATGGAGAGTACGATCGTGCTCAAGCCGCAGGACCAGTGGCCCAAGGTAGATCGCTGGTACTCGAAATCAATGCCGCAAAAAATCCAGCCTGTTCTGCGAAGGTTCTGGCCTGATCACGTATCAACCCAGGAACTGACCTATGGTCCCGGCGGACTGAATGAAGCATTGCAGATACCGGGCATCTCCAATGCCTGGACCATGCCCATCAAGAATCGCACCGACATGCTGACCACCGGCATTCGTACCCCGCTCGGCATCAAGGTACTCGGCTCCGACCTCGCGCAAATTCAGCAAGTTGGCATACAGATTGAAAATGCATTGAAAGATATCCCTGGTACCAGCAGCGTCTTTGCAGAACGCACCAGTGGCGGATATTTCCTTGATTTCGATTTGAAGCGAGAGGAACTTGCGCGCTACGGCTTGACCATCGATGACGCCGAGAGCGTTCTCATGTCCGCGGTCGGCGGAGAGCAGGTCTCAACCACCGTAGAAGGGCGTGAGCGGTATTCAGTCAACGTTCGCTATCTGCGCGATTACCGCAGCGATGTCGACGCGCTGCAGCGCGTGCTGGTGGCAACGCCCTCCGGTGCACAAATTCCGCTCGGCCAGATCGCGGACATTCACATGAGAACTGGCCCCGGAATGATCCGCGATGAGAACGGCAGGCTCAGCGGCTATGTCTACGTCGACGTCGCAGGACGAGACATCGGCACCTATGTGCGCGATGCTAAAAAGGCTGTGACAGACCAAGTCAAAGTTCCCGCAGGTTACGAGCTTGTTTGGAGCGGTCAATACGAGTTCATGCAGCGCGTTGCCCAGCGATTGAAACTCGTCGTTCCCATCACGCTCTTCATCGTCTTCCTGTTGCTTTATTTCAATACCGGGTCGGCGATCAAGACCATGATTATTTTGCTGGCCGTGCCCTTCTCAGCCATCGGCGCCGTCTGGTTCCTCTATCTGTTGCACTACAACATGAGCATCGCCGTGTGGGTCGGCCTCATCGCATTGCTCGGCGTCGATGCCGAGACCGCCGTATTCATGCTGCTCTATCTCGACCTGGCCTACCACGAAGCGCTGAAGAACGGGGGCATTCACTCATGGAATGATTTGCGCGAAGCCATCGTCCATGGTGCGGTCAAACGGCTCCGGCCGAAACTTATGACCGTGGCGTGCATGCTTTTCGGACTGCTTCCCATCATGTGGTCGACCGGATCTGGGGCGGATGTCATGAAGCGTATCGCAGCGCCCATGCTCGGCGGCATCATCACTTCGTTCCTCATGGAGCTGATCGTCTATCCGCCCATCTTCGCGATCTGGAAGTGGAACTGGGAAGTCAAGCCGTTACTCAAACGAGAAGCAGCTCAACCTTCGCGCGCCTTGCATGCCTAATCGGCGGCCCACCTCGTTCAACTAGACGATGACGGAAAGTCCTCGTCTCTAAATGAGTCTTTGGCTGATTCAATATTTCCAGCTTTGTGATCGACAGCATCACCGGCAATAGGTATAACGGGGGCGGGCGGCGCAACGAATTCAGTGGCGACGGATTCCTCAACCACAGCAGGCGCCGGAACAATTGCTACCGGCACTGCCAGCGGATTGTCGAGCGCGAGCGCAGTCTCTGCACCGCGTTGCCAAAAACACGTGACAAGCAAAAGGAAAAATCCAAGCTGAATCACCAGGAACATTGGCCACATGCGCGGCTGCGCGAGCGAGTGCACCGCGATCCGTGCGCTGAACACGACGGCTGCTAGCCCTAGCAGCATCAGGAATACAAACGTTAGGTACATGCGCAAGAAGTTGCGCGTCAAAGTCTTCCAAGCAGGTTTGAAAGTTCGGCGAATCTGGCGCTCAGGCCTTCCCTTTCGGGTGATGTCTATAGGAAACGACAGCAAGCCAAGCTGGATTGTGTAGACCTCCATAAGGTCGAAATACACGCGCAACGCTGCAACCACGAGAATGATGAGGATGACTCCCACCACCTCGTCAAGAAAAGCTGAGCGGCCCACCGTGTGCACA
The DNA here is from genome assembly GCA_025350325.1 of Acidobacteriaceae bacterium. Lineage (GTDB taxonomy): Bacteria > Acidobacteriota > Terriglobia > Terriglobales > Acidobacteriaceae > Telmatobacter. Next base: position 33,938 of record JANXYB010000046.1, on the reverse strand, counting down.
TCAACATGCGCGGCCCAAAGCTTTTGCAGCTTGATCATCACGGCAAGCGTGGGAGCAATGATTAAGACGCTGATAAGCGTTATGCCTAAAAAACGCCAGAAATAATCGAGTCCAGCATGCAACAACTTGAACAGTCCGGTACGCACCCCCGTCTGATCCAAGCAACGTTCCCGGTAATAACAGAAAAGCAATAGCTACATAAATTGGAGTAGAAAATAAACTAGGTGAAGTCGCAGGTCCGGGCCCCTTCGCCAGCTTAGAGAAAACTCCGACGACCGTACCCACATCAAAAGCGCCGGTAAGACGCTGCGAGGCCAGCGAATGGGCAGTGACAGCCACCAGTTGCGCATGGAGCGGAATGCTAAAGAGGATCGAAATCCCGAGATTAAAAATATATGTCCATACAAATGCGGGCCAGTTGCGCAGCGTCAGCATTAAGCCCTCAGTTAGGATGTTGCGATTCCGTTCCATGAGTGAAGACTCCTGAAGAGCAACGGGTTAAATGTCGTCTACACAAATTTCAATGAACATCATTGGAGGCTTCGCTGCGCGCGGATGTGTTTAGACGACCCATGCCGCGATCTGAGCGAAAAATTGTTGGGCTGCCACCCAAATCGTCGTGAACTTGCGGGCTGGGATGCCATTTGCCTTGGTGGTGAAACTGTTGTTGAAGAAGTCCACGTCGAGCAGGACGGAATGGTCAGGATCAATCTCGGCGGAGACCACCTTCGCATTGCGAACGTAGGTCAACTTCTTCCAACGATCCACACCATCCCAATGGTCCCGCACCCGCGTACCGTCGTCGAAAATGACCTCGACCGTAACCGGCAGCACAAAATCCTGACGGCGGCGTAGGTACACAGTGTTCATGTACGGCACCATCTTCCTGGCATTCTTATCGTCGGGTTCAGGCACCCACCACTGCACCGGGCTCGAAGAAACACTGTCAACTGCGTAATCCAAAACCTGCGTTCCATAGACCGCTTGATCAATAACAGTGATTATCTTGTACGGGTACGGTCCAAAGCGTCGGTCGAACTCCGCAAGCGTCTTGAGCATGATGTCAAGATAGCGGCGACCGGCATCCGGGTGCGCAGCGAGAGCTAGCACGTGCACTTTGACTGGACCCATTGATGAGGCGAAGGTGCCGTCAGTGATGGTGAAGTTAGGGCTGGCCGCAAATGCGAAGTCGCCAATGTCTTCGCCAACGAAGTCAAGCGTTTTAGTACCGTTGGCGTAGTGCGACTGCCGGTCGGTACGCCACTGGCCCCGACAACGTAGCGATCAGGCACGGTCAGATAGACAGTGAAAGTCCCGAAGTCCGAAAAGAACTCCGTCGTTGAATGGTACTGGTGACAATTCCACGCGCCGTGCCAAAACACGCCTGGCTTCGGGTACCACTGGCCACCCATGATGAAGTCGCGCTTGTAGCCGTTGTGGGCAATCGAAAGTGGAAATTGGTCGTGGAATGCCAGGTGAAAGGTAATCGTATCGCCGGCCGCAAGCGGATGAGGAAGGTGAATCTCAGCGACAGTGTGGTCTTCCGCATTACCATCGTCGGGTGCGGTGAAATGCATTTCACGCGACAAATCGCCATAACTGTCCGCCGTAATTTTCGAGACAGTGATGCCGCCTAGTTTTTCACTTGGGTAATCGTCCTCACTCTCAGAGTCGCGGATGCCACCCGTAAAATGTGTCTCACTGGTAAATGTGGATTGCGGGCGAAACGCATCGAGATACAGATGGAAAGGGATGGAAGACAGCGGCTGCCCTGTTACGTTTTTGTAAGTCAGAACCTCGGTGGCATCGAGCGACTTCTTGTCGGTGTTCAAGTCCGCATCGATGTCGTAGGAGGTGACGCGCGCAGAAAGCGGCTTAGGAGAATTGGTAGCGACAGACAGAGCCGCCGCCGTAACTGACACAGAGAGCAATGCAGCCCCAGAGGCAACAAAAAACGCAAGCAACACTCTCATAGTCGAATTGTATGTCGGGCAGGTACAGCTCTTCCAAGGTCTATTTTTTTGTCTGGTTAGAGGTAGTGCAGGGTTTGGCTTGTATTTACGGAGCGCGAAACCCACTTAACCTGAAAAGATACTGACGCCGTCCCTAACTGCCCTGACGCGAATAACGAACACTGCTTGCCTTGCGCGGCGTATATCGCACCGAAGGCCAATGCCGTTCGGGGACCCAAATCCCGTTCACTAACATGACTCCCACCATTTGCCCGCAAGTCTCGCACGTGTGCATTCCCCAACCTGCTCTGTCACGGCTGGTTTGAAGCAGAACCTGCGTATCTTCACTAACTTTTCCATCGCACGGTTTAGTTTGAGTAGGCATTCGTCCTCTTCGTAAAATTGATATCGCAAATAATTCAATCACCTAACGTTGATCCCTTGGGCTCACAGCATCTTATTGCTTCACCAAACGGAGGTGTATCAAGTTCCTGACAATAAATCTTCCAGGGGCAGCAGTGCGGGTAAGAATATTCTTATGCACTGGTGTTTAGATGCGGGAAGTGGGCTCGAGCACGCAAAAATCTGTCACCTAATGAAACAGCGGGTATATTCCCCCAACGCCTCTCGCTGATCCTCAGCGCATTGTCGTGAACAGCAACCGACCGAGGGCCGCACTCCCGACTGAAACCACCATCGCAGCAGGCATCGCCACCGCTCCAACTTTAAGGAAGTACCAAAAACTGACGTCGAGGTCCTCCCGCCGAAGAGCTATAAGCCAGAGTATTGTTGCCAGCGACCCCGTCACGGCTAGATTCGGTCCAAGATCGACCCCGATCAGTACAGCGCTCGCGATGAGGCCGTGCGCCTGAGCGGCGTTCAAAGCCCCACTCGCAATCAGGCCCACCGGCAAATTGTTAAAAAGATTGTCGGCGATACCGACAGTGAAACTGGTTACGAATGCGCCGGTTGTGGGTGACAATCTTTGCGCCCATCCCAGCGCCGTCTCGGTATACCGCAGTGCTCCGATGCTTTCAATCGCATCGACCATAATGAACAGACCCGCGACCAGCGCCAAGGTTCCCCAACTTATTTTGCTAGCTAATTTCGCCGGATTGTTGCGGGCCCTAATCGACACGACGATTGTGATTGCGAGAGCGACCAGGCATGTGGGTAGGCCCAGATCTTTGTCGAAGGCCGACGCTGTGAGCAACACGGCCACCATCATGCCCAATCCAGCCAGAACAATCTTGCCGGCCTGCTTCAATGGCTTCGCTTCCACAGTCTCTTCAATTTGCGCGATCAGTCCCTTCCTGAAAAGGACACGCATTACCAAATATGTCCCCACAAGCGAAAAAATCGATGGAAATCCAAACCAGAGCAGCCACCGTCCCAACGGCGGCATGTTCTGATGAAAAACCACGAGATTCGCCGGATTCGAGATGGGAAGGACGAACGATGCCGCGTTAGCGATCAAGGCGCAGGCAAACAGATATGGAAGGGGCTCTACTTTAGCTTTTCGCACCGCCCTCAAGATAGCCGGGGTCAGTACCACTGCGGTCGCATCGTTCGACATGAAAATCGTAACCAGTGTGCCGATTCCATAGACCAGCGTAAACAATCGGGCGGTCGATCCTTTCGCGCTGCGCACTGTGACCGAAGATAGCCAGTCGAAGACGCCATGCTCCCGCGCTAACTCCGAGAGCAACATCATGCCAAAGAGGAACAGGTAAACATCTGTCCCCTCGGCCACAGCCTTGCCAGCGAGGCGAAAAGGTACTAGTCGCAGGACAATGAGCAGCACCGCTCCGCCGCCAATCCAATAAACCTCGGCAATGCCGTGAGGACGAATGAGCATCAACACAACGCTGAGACCTACGATCAACGCGAGCAAAAAGTGTGCCAGCATCTACGACTGTGCTCCAGTTATGTCGAGTGAATTGGAATGAGCTGCAATCTACGCTTTGTATGATGTTCTAGGGTGAAGCAGGGTTTTAAACTGGGCCGCGGATCGGCGAAAATGTGCGAATTCTCGCAAACGAAAGCTGAAAACATCGCTATTGCGATTCCCTTAACTTTATCCTCCTTTCAAGAGTTCGACGCACAAATCAGGCGTCTCCGAGAGCGGTCAATCCTAAGAAAGTACCGAGCCCGGATGTCACTTCAAGTACATTCCTACTTGAGTTCGCCTGTGATAGTCTCCACTTGAGCCAACATCATTTGTTTTCTTTTCGATTCGTAGCGCGAGGAGATTTTACTGTGGATGAACCACAAATCTATACACGTCTCGATGAGATATTTCGCGACGTCTTTGATGATGATGTAAGAGTGACACGCGAATTATCGGCGAAAGACGTAGATGGTTGGGACAGCCTCACCCACATTCGCTTGATGCTTACGATCGAGAAGGCGTTCAAGATCAAATTCTCAACTTCTGAGATCGGCAAGATGGAAAACGTCAACGATTTGGTCTCATTGATCAAAGCGCGCGGTTGAGGCGGAGCGTTGTGCCGGTGTCCAACCCTGTTGGTCGAGAGTCGCATCGATGAATTCCCTTTACGCACAATTGCAATGGCTCCCACGTGCCCAGCTCGATTTCTCATCGAAGCTCAAGGCGTTGGCCAGCGAAACAGGCCCCGTCGGCGCTGAACTCCGCTCACTCGCCTTGGGCGCTCTCGACCTGAATCAGCTAACCAAACTGGCAAAGTTCATCGCCAATGCGCGGTCTCAAAAACGTTCGCTCAGTCCGCTGGTTCCCTTCCGGCTCGCGGTGCTCAGTAACTCAACGATCGATATGATCGTGCCTGCCTTGATAGCGAGTGCCGCCCGCCATGGCATCGATCTGCAGGTCATTCAGCCCTCCTACGATCAGGTAGCGCAAGAAGCTCTGACTCCGGACTCGACTGTCAATAGTTCCAATTCCGATGCAGTCCTCTTCGCACTCGACTATCGCGCGCTGCCATTGAAACTCTCTCTCGGAGACCAGGAGGCCGCCCAGGCAACCGTGCAGGGGACCGTTGGTTATCTGCAGGCGCTGCGCACAGGCATCAAGTCAAATTCAAACTCTGTCTGTATCTTTCAATCTCTTGCTTCGCCCGTTGAACCGCTCTTTGGAAGCCTCGACCGGGCACTGCCCGGCACCCTGCGCAGCCTGATCGACGCCGTCAACCGCGAACTCACCGTTATGGTTCTGGAATCGGGCGACGTACTTTTTGACGTGGCCGGTTTAGCCGAAACCGTGGGCCTTGCCGATTGGCACGACTTGCATTTGTGGAACATGGGTAAGTTCCCTTTCTCCGACGAACTCATCCCCCTCTACGCCGATCATGTCGCGCGCATCGTAGCTGCCATCCGCGGCAAAAGCGCCAAAGTGCTCGTGCTCGATCTCGATAACACCGTGTGGGGCGGAGTGATCGGCGACGATGGCCTTGAAGGCATCAACATTGCACAGGGCGACGCGCGCGGAGAAGCTCATCTTGCCGTGCAGCGTCTGGCCCTTGATCTGCGCAAACGCGGAATCGTGCTGGCCGTCTCTTCGAAGAATACCGACGAAGTTGCACGGGAACCCTTCCAGAAGCATCCTGAAATGCTGCTTAAGCTAGATCACATCGCCGTCTTCCAGGCCAACTGGAACGACAAAGCCACCAACCTGCAGGCCATTGCCAACGAACTTTCATTGGGCCTCGACTCTCTCGTGTTTCTCGATGACAATCCAGTCGAGCGCGGCCTCGTACGCCAGATGTTGCCGCAGGTTGCCGTGCCGGAGTTGCCTGATGATGCTGCTGGCTATGTACGGTATCTTGCAGCCGCAGGCTACTTCGAAGCTGTCACATTCGCCAGCGAAGATCTGAAGCGCGCTGGCTTCTATCAGGACAATGCACGCCGCGCCACTCTGCAGAAGCAGGTTGGAAATCTCGATGCGTATCTGGCGTCGCTCGACATGACAATAACTTTCCAGCCATTCGACGCCACAGGCCGGGCTCGCATCGTTCAGCTCATCAACAAATCGAATCAATATAACCTCACCACGCGCCGCTACACCGATCCTGAAGTGGCAGAGGTTGAGAACGATCCCCATGTCTTCACCCGCCAGATTCGCCTCGCCGATATCTTTGGCGACAACGGCATGGTCAGCGTCGTCATATGCCGCCCAGCGGACGCGGGCGTCTGGCAGATCGACACCTGGCTGATGAGTTGCCGCGTGCTTGGCCGCAAAGTGGAGCACATGGTGCTTCGCGAAATACTTGAGCACGCCCGCGCCAACGGCATTCACAAGTTGGTCGGCGTCTACAAGCCCACCGAGCGCAACAAGCTCGTCGTCGATCACTATCCCAAACTCGGCTTTGACCTGGTGATGAAGGATGAGACCGGCTTGACGAGCTGGGAATTGATGGTCGAAGGCGCAGAGATCGAAGCCGCACCGATGAAAGTCGTTTCGCAAGGATTCGTTAATGCCGGATAGAATTCCCTCGCCCATGACCTCGACAGACAAAAACGAAAATGCCGCGGCAGAAGAGCCGAAGCTTTTGCGGCGCGACTGGATTCTGCTTCCATTTCTGGCCCTGGTCACGATTGTTGTTTTGATTGCCGGCAGCGAGATGTTCGCACGCAAAAACTTCGTCGATGCTGAAACGCATCTGGCCCCATGCCTGGTGCTGAATGACATTTCCACCGGCGTTCGCGGAATTCCGAATTCCCATTGTTGGGCCAAAGGCAGCGAATCTACATGGGCCGAATATAAGTTCAATAGCTGCGGTCATCGTGCAGGCGTAGAATGCGGACCCAAACCAGAAGGCAGCTACCGAATCGTTATGACGGGCTCCTCCATCGCCATGGGTTTGTACGTTCCCCGCGACAAATCGATTGCCGGGCTACTGCCTGCGGAGTTGTCGCAGAGGACCGGTCACAAAGTGGACATATATAACACCTCAATCGGCGCCGCCTATGGAGGAACGCCACACAGCATTTCGCTGCGCTTCAACGAGATTACAGCGGTAAAGCCGGATTTGATTCTCTGGATTTTGACGCCCTGGGATATCGATCACGCTTCCGGCCTCCAACCGGAAAGCGACTACCTCGCTGCCCTCGGCAATGCGCAAGGCGGCCAGCCTGAGGCAGTGAGCCTGCGCGCATCGACCATGCATCGCCTGGCTAAAAAGATGGGCTTAGAGTCGCTCGCGACTGCGCTATATTCCGAGCTGAAGCAATTCCGATTTCGCGTGTTGCTCACCCATTACATCTATAAGAGCCGCAGCCTTTATGTGAAAGCCTATTTAATGAACCCCGACGACAAGATCGGATTTTTAAAGACCGAATGGACACGGGAATGGAAGGACGACCTCAATCAATTTGATGGCTATGGTGCACAGGTTGTAGCACAAGCCAAAGACGCAGGTATACCGCTGGTCGCAGTCCTTATTCCCAATCGTGCCCAGGCTGCCATGATTTCCGCCGGCGAGTGGCCCCAAGGCTACGATCCGTACAAGCTTGACGATCAGGTGCGCGCCTCAATCACGAGTCACGGTGGCAACTTCATCGATATCTTTCCAGATTTCCGCACCGTTCTAAACCCTGAAAGCAACTTCATGCCCGTCGACGGCCACCCTTATGAAGCAGGCCATGCGATGCTCGCCGCAATGATTGCCCGGCACCTCACCGAGGGATCAGTCCCGGCGCTTAAAGGGAAGGCAGCGCCAAACGGTACACAGGCCTCGGCGAAATGAGCATGGACTCGGCTTCTCTCCAGTTCGTCTTATTTGGTCTCGCCGTCGCGTTGCTGTCGAATTTCAGCCGCTCGCGCATCTGGCGGTCCACAGTGCTGTTGCTTGCGTCGCTGGTATTTCTCGGCATGCTTTCGCACAGCCCGCGCGCGTTTATCCCATTGATCGGATTTCTAGCCTTGGGTTACGGCGCACTTGTTCTGCTGCAGCGCGGCTGGTCCCGGACGCTGGTCTGGAGCCTGCTAGCCATCGTTGTAGCGTACATCTGGCTCAAGAAATACACGTTTCTGCCCGCGTCAACGTTTATTCACTTCCCCTACTTCACACTTGGGCTGTCGTACATTTTCTTCCGCGTGCTCCATTTGCTGATCGAGTCGGGTGAGGGTCAGGAAAAACGCAACATTAACATCGGATCCTATCTTCTCTACACCCTCAATTTCACTACGCTCGTTTCAGGCCCGATTCAGTTTTATGACGAATTCGCACGCGACCAGTTTGCCGACGTGCCGCCCGCGCTAGGACCGAGTGTAATAGGCCTCCAACTTGAACGCATCGTCGTAGGATTCTTCAAAGTCAATGTGCTGGCCATGTTTCTCCGCGCCGCACAGCAAGATGCACTCTCGCAAATTTCACAAGCGCTGCCCTTTTCACTCAAGTTCTCAGCGGCGATTTGCCTGGCTCTCGTCTATCCCCTGTTTCTGTACGCAAACTTCTCTGGCTATATAGACATCGTGATTGCACTGGCTCGCCTCATGCGGTTGCGCCTCCCAGAGAATTTTGACCGTCCCTTCGCAGCTTCGTCGGTCCTAGATTTCTGGAACCGCTGGCACATGACGCTTTCCAATTGGCTCAAGATATATGTCTACAATCCCCTGCTGCTGGCCCTCATGCGCCGCGCTTCGTCTTTGACTTTGCAGCCCTACCTTGGCGTCCTATGCTTCTTCGTTACGTTTTTCCTGATTGGAGTCTGGCACGGTCGCACATCTGAATTCGTGGTCTTTGGAATTCTTACCGGCGGCGGCATCTCAATCAACAAGCTGTGGCAGTTGCGACTCGTAAGCGGGATGGGACGCAAACGCTATAAGGAGTTAGCCAGGAAACCCCTCTACATCGCGTTTGGTCGCGGCCTCAACTTCGTATGGTTTGGATTCACACTTTTCTGGTTTTGGGCCGACTGGGAGCGCATCGGCAAAACCTTCTCGAGCATGACCGTGCTGCAATGGCTCACCGTCTGGCTTGCGGCCTGGCTAATCGCCACATTAGCTCTGGCAGCCTGGGAAGCCCTGCGCGCTTCGATGTTGTCGCTGCATACTTCTTCTGGCCCCGTGCTTACGAGCCGTTATGCCCGCGTGGTCTATGTGTCCGCGCTTGGTCTCGCAGCTTTTGTCATAACTGTGCTGCTCAATCAGCCCGCTCCCGACATCGTCTACAAAGCTTTCTGAAATTTTGTTGTAAGCAGCGGAAGAGTACCGAACCAACTCTGAATCAGGGCTCATACGCCACCACGATCAACCGCCCGTTTGACGGATAATCCACTTCATCCCTGCAAAAGTTCAATTAGCAGGCCCGTCTCGGTCATCAGCCAGACAATCTTTCGCATCTCAAATGCAACCGCCGGCACCGGTTCACTCAGCATCAAGCAGCCCTGCTCAGTGAGGTGGTTAATCGCGGGTATCAAGTCGGGCACTTCGTAACAGACGTGATAGGTGCCACCGCCCTTTTTTAAGACCCCATCGATAGGCGACTTAGGCCCCAGCGGAGAAACCAGCTCGATGACAGTGTCCCCAACTCCGCGACTCAAGAAAGATACCGTCACACATTGAACGGGATCATCGAACGGACCAGAAACCAATCCATAATTGAACAGTTTTTTGTAGAGCGGAATTGCACTCTGCATTTCCCGCACCGCAACCCCTACATGATGAAAAGCAAACCCGTCCATGTTCGAATTCATTGATCCTCGCGCTGACGGCCCTCTGGGCCAACGACTATCAGATTTCGGTGTTAAAATATTGATATACACTAGCATGAGAACAGCGTCAGAACCTTGCAGGCTTCCTATTCGCGTTTTGACTGCTCCGTAGCTAAATTAGCGCAAGAACAAACGTCATAAATTAATGGTTCACCGCTTTGCGCGGGGGCCGTCTAGGGAGATAGACTCCCCGTAATGCACCCCTTTTGCCTTGGCCCTGATGACTGCACAAAAGTAACCATCCAGGTGACTGACGTCACACAAAAGTATCAGACTCTGGGTTGAAACTTTATGCATGGGTCGGCGCAGCGCCGGCTGTACAAACTCATCTATTCCTATCCGGAATAGACGTGCCCCTCGAGCTGTCGCAGATAAGGAGCAAACTTTTGTTGCAAACCCGTTTTTCTCAGTTTTCACTCGTTCTCATTTTTCTATCCCTCTCATTAGGCGCCAGTGGCCAACAGCCATGGTCGGGTGTGCTCAGTCCCACCCGGGCTGCTGATTGGACGCAAGCGGGCATTCAAGGCGGAGGCGGCATTCCCTCTGGCTCTTGGGCGCAATGCGGCTCGACGATTGGTCCTTACGGGTCAAGCGGTTCGCCGGCCAGCCCTTCGGCCATCATAAACGCCGTAAATGCTTGCAGCGACAAGAGCCAGTATGTGCAACTCGGCGCCGGAACGTTCTATCTTAATGCGGGAATTCGCATGAGGGGCGTCAACAGCGTTGAATTGCGCGGCATGGGCGCGGATCAAACGAAACTTATTTTTAGTGGCACCTCTACGTGCGCAGGCGGAGCGTCTGCATGCGAGGTGAGCTTTGAAGATAACGACGGCGAATACCCGACTGGAGTCGGCGCCGCGGCGAAATGGACCGCAGGCTACTCGCAGGGCTCTACAACCATTACAGTTAACAATGCGTCGCCTCTAAAGATCACTCCCAATCAGACCATGCTTGTACTCGACCAGGACGATACGGGCTATTCAGGAGATACCAGCGCAGCCGGTGGAAGCGGCATCTCTGGTTCATCCGCTGACAACAACGGTTATTTCACTTGTGCGGATGCTTTCAACGCCTCCTCGGGAACGGGTTGCTCATACAATGGCCCCGACGGTTCGGCAGGGCGTGCCCATCGCTGGCAGGAAGAGACGGTTCTGGTTACAGGCTGCTCTCCCTCGTGCGGCAATACCGGCACAACTACCCTTACCATCACACCGGGCATTATTCATCCCAACTGGTCCTCAGGCCAAAGCCCGGAAGCGTGGGCAATTCAGGCCAACCACAATGTCGGCATGCAGGACTTTTCTGTCGATGGAGCAGGTACAAGCAACGGTCAGTTCGGTGTTGACTTCAACGACGTGTTCAATTTCTGGGCAAGAGGCCTCCGCGTTGCTAATACCTACTCCGCCGGTATAACGATGTGGAATGTGCTTTTCGGTGACGTCGAATCCAACTACGTATACGACCCTGGTCAAAGCAGCGTTGGCAAAGATCCCAACCCACGCGACCCCAGCGGAATCCTGATCAACGGATCGGACATCTTAGTCGCCAATAACATCGTGCAATGGACGCGCATCGGCATCATTACCGGCGGTCCTTCAGCCGGGAACGTAATAGCGTACAACTACCTCAATAATTGCTTTGAGTCGAATGGCGATCTTTGGGGCTGTCTCTGGGATGGGCACTCCAACGGCGATGACTTCAATCTGTGGGAAGGCAACGTTGCTCCACAGGCGTATCAAGATCAGACCCACGGCGGAAAGCTTTCGGAAACCTACTTCCGCAATCTCCTCACTGGTTGGGAATCTTGCTCCAACGGTAACTGCTCACCAAGCGCTACCTCAAAGCAGGCGAACCTCGATGCACTAAGTGCACTGGCATATAACCGATATGGGAATATTGTTGGGAATGTACTCGGCACCCCAGGCATCTCCACCCTTTCCTATGCCTACACCAATGCCTCTCAATTCTGGAGTAGTAACTCCGGCATTGGGCATATCTTCAATCTCGCTTCGGGAAATGGCTGTAGCCCCAGCGGCGGATGTCAGGGTGGTCCGCTCGCGATTGATCGCGTCGTACTGTCTTCGACGATGTGGTGGGATAACTGGGATGCTTTCAACAAGGCCACACTCGCCTGCACCGGCATAGCATCGCCGCTCGCCGCGTGTCCTCAGGATCAGCGCGGTGACGCGGCTCCTACGTATCCCGGCCTGAGCAATCCGAGTTCCAACCTTCCTGCATCGTTCTTTCTATCCTCGCGTCCTTCATGGTGGGCGGGCTCAATTCCCTTCCCCGCTATCGGCCCTAACGTTACAGGGGGCAATGTCGGTCAGTGCGGAGGAACCCCGAATCAGCAAGGCCAGTATGCGCTGGTCCCAGCGACCTCAAGTTCACAGTGCGCCGGTCAGGGACTAAATGCCGCATGGTCCGGTCACGTTAACGCCATTCCCGCCATGGCTTGCTATCTCAACACCATGGGTGGGCCTCCGGACGGAACCAACACCTCCGTGCTTTCCTTTAGCCGCAGCGCTTGCTATGCAGGCGGATCAACCTCGACAGCCCCACCAGCACCCTCTGGCCTATCCGGCACCGTCATTCGATAAACGATTCAATACTCAAGCGAATGGGGAGTTGCGCTTAAAGCAACTCCTCATTTTTTTTCCAGCAGTTGCTTCGACGCACAAAGCCGCTGTCGAAGCTGAGCCATCAGGTGTTCATGAGACTTCAACGTCGCGCTCTCGGAACGACGCTTGGACGTCCGATGCACTTCACGACCGTTCGCCGCTATGCTGTAGTGGCCGACCGCAATCAACGGAACGAGAGGCATTCTGCTGAGTGTTCGTATCTAGGCGTTCTTTGGAGTGAGCCGACTACTAGGGGCAGTCGACTTTCTCGTCATAGAAACCGTACGGCAAGAGTTTTTGAGCGAGCTAATGTCACCTATGATGAAGTTAAAGACTACTATCTCCATCGGCAATGGATAAGTAATCGCTGGACCATTGCGTTGGTTCCATTGGACGGTTAAAGCAATAGCACTTACGTTTTAAAGTTCACCCGTCGTCCCAGGATCATTCATAGCTTGAAATTCCCATATCTGATAGCCTCATCCTAAGTTAAATAGTTACACCTGCGACGGGCAGCTTCCTAGGAGGATGGACTATGGGGACTACGAAGCTCTGCGTCTGCAATCGGACGCGCAAGACTTTGGTGGGATTAAGAGTAATCTCGTTCGACACCACAAGCAAAACCATACCCTCGCTGGTGAACGAGCTCGCAAACATTTCCGACACGGGCCTCTATCTCAGTCCGTTCCGGGGTATCCCTAGGGATCATCGTATTTCGCGCTTTGACCTGGTGTACCTCGATGAACGCTATCGAGTGCTTCAGTCCGTGCCTCATTGCTCAGCGGATGAGTGCGAAGCGATCAAAGGCCAGCCTGATAGCGCTCTCGCTTTGCCGTGTGGCTCGATCGAATCATCGCAGCTCAGGCATGGCGACCAATTGACAATATGCGATGCCGAAGTGATCCTGCATCAACCATGGCAAACGCCTGCGTCTGCCGATTCGGTTTCGTCACTGACTGAAAGCGTGCAAGAACAGTTTTATTGCACCCTCGATGATACGTACTTCAATCCAAATGCTGCCCCTGAGCAAGTAAAAGCTGCCATTGGACGGCTCGCTGAAAACGCCGAAGGTCAAAAACTCGAAAAAAGGCCGTGGATAACGCGCGTGTTTCACTATATTTTCCCAGAGGATGCGCCTAAGAATAGGCGCCGCAGCAGTCGGCATCCTCTGCCTGGATTAGTAGGGTATTACTGGACCGGCGGCGCTCCGCAAGCTTACCTGGTTGGTGACATAAGCATCAGTGGAGTTTATCTGCTTACCGACGAGCGGTGGACGTTAGGGGCAGGAATTCTGATGACGTTACAAAGAACCGGCATAGAAGAAATGAGCCCTGACGATACAATCAGCGTCGAAGCAAGGGTGGTGCGATGGGGGTTGGATGGACTCGGTTTCGAGTTCCTACCTGCTCGCGCTATCAGTAGCAAAACGGGTGAATCGCTATCGGCAAAGAGGGTAGACCGGGAAGAACTGCCTCGATTCCTTCAGAAGCTGAATTTACCGGGGAATAAATCCGCTTGAGTTCTGGTTCGGATTAGTCGATGCCGATTATTGCCCTTACATTTTCGCTGCTCTTCAGCGCGTACCTAATCGTCCGTGACTGCTCGCGTAGACGCGATGTAAGTTGGGCGATCTGGATTCCCACTTTGCTGATGATGATCCTGGCATCGAGGCCGCCTTCGCGCTGGCTTCAAGGTCATGCCGTCAGCCTTGGAATCGAAAACGCGAATGACTTGCAGAATAGCGTTGCCGATCAGTTGTTTTTCCTGGCTGTACTGGTGTCTGCGTTCGTCGTGGCCACCAGGCGCGCAATCAAATGGGGCAGAGTCATCGCGAACAATTCGGCGATCATGCTGTTCTACCTATTTTTTGCAATCAGCATTTTGTGGTCTTCCGATCCTGGCGGTTCCGCGAAAAGAATCGTTAAAGATTTTGGGCTCGTGTTTGTAGCCGGCGTGATTTTTTCTGAGAAAAATCCGCTTAGAGCGATGCGGGCCGTGTTCGTACGAAGTGCGTTCCTGTTGATCCCGTTATCGGTTGTGTTCGTCAGGTACTATCCGGATTTTGGTCGTTCATACAGCGGCACCGGTGAAATGATGTTCACCGGCGTGACTACGCAGAAGAACTCGCTGGGTGAGATGGTTCTGATTTTTTCTCTCTTCTTGCTGTGGGACTATTTTGCGAGCCAGCCTTCGATCAGTCTGCGGCAAATCAAATCTGTCCCTTGGGATCTCGTAATCCTGCTCCTGATGGGCTTTTGGCTGTTAAGGCTTTCACAGAGTAAGACTTCTTTGCTCTGCCTTATGGTGAGCGCAGTTCTGCTCTTGCGCGGCAAAAAGCTGAGTTCGAAAAAGATCAGTCGAGCTGTTCTAACCGGGGCAGTAGCCCTGCCAATCCTGCTTTTCTTCTCGCAGCAGTTCAGCGATGTGATTGGGCCCCTGCTTGAGGCGCTGGGGCGCGATGCGACGTTTACCGGACGGACGGAGATCTGGAGTCACATCACGCTCGGCACGGTCAACCCGCTGATCGGCTCAGGTTACTGGAATTTTTGGGGTGGACCAGGTGGGCTCGCGTTCAACGAGTCCTTGCATGAAGTGATTCCCAACGCCCACAACGGCTACATCGATATCTATCTCGATGGGGGATTCATCGGGTTGGGATTGCTCTTCTTATTGCTGACCATGAATGGCGGGCGCTTCGTGAAACGCATTGGTACTGCGGTAGATTCCGACCGCTTTCAGCGAATGAGGTTTGCGGTGTTGATTGCCGCTATCATCTTCAATCTGTCTGAATCAGTTTTTGCGCGCATGGACCCTCTGTGGTTCACGACGCTGCTGATGATGTACGAATTTCCGATGAAGAGCGCCGCGAAGGTGGCGGAGCCTTCGACCTCAGTACATGGTGAAGTTCGAGACCCGATGCCCGAGGCGTTGTTAGGGCGATAGGCGTGCCTGCTGCGTGACGGCGCAGTGGGCGACTGGGAATGGTCGGATTCCGTGGCCACCCCCTCCCCCCCGTATCTGGATAGAAGTGGCTTAGTATGAGAGAGATGCGGGCAGTGCCTCGTCGCAAAAATCTGAAAGTAAAGGAGTTATCCGCAGAAATCTGAAAACAAACAAGTTACGGGTCCTTTGAACTTGTTACCAGTGCCTTTGCACTTGTCTATCAGTGTCGAAGCACGAGTCTGATGAAGCGATTGTGCGCCATGTGTCGGTAATTGTATGCATCTGCGACTTTGCAAGAGGCTGGAAATTAGGCACATCAGATCCTTCCCCAGATCTGGGATCGAAGAACGAGCGCGACGATGAGAATTGCCACTCCGACGACCCCTACCGTGATGCCTACTTTTGCGCCTGTCGAGAGTTTGTTATTGTGGACGCCGGTGACCTGCGCATATTGAATTTCGCGCGGCAGGTCGACCCCTTTGGTTCTGAGTGCGAAGCTTTGCTCCCCGATGCTGACGATCATTCCCTTTGCTTCAGTATTGTCTGCAAAAGTGACTCGAACCCCTTGACCGACTCCGCGCTGTTCCAACTTCGCTTTCACCACAGAAGCATCTACAGGTTTTTTGCTCGCAAAGGCAAGACCGTTGCTCAGCAGCGCAGGAATCAACAAGAGCGCCGTAAATCGAATCAAACGCGAAAGTCGCATGGTCCCTCCTGAGATCTGAAATGAAGCCGTATTGGATCGATTGCATCCGCGGTCTCTCATGATCGCGGGCCGGCCGTTGAGCAGGCACCATAATCCTTGTCGAGCTTTTCTACGACGAAGCTTGGCCGGTCGCTGATTCCCTTAACCGTTTTCTTCTTTGATCCGCTGACTTTACCCGATTGCCGGGCTTTATATTAGAGGTAGCTCCCAACAGATGAAGGTTCTGGCTGTCTTGCGTTTGCAATTCCAAACCGTCAGGTGCGTCGGCAACGCAGCCTTTGAGCATGTGGGCGTGGCGGATGCCGAAGTAGACCCCCAAGCCAATCAAGGCCACGGCGGTTACCAGTGTAGCGACGACGAGAGTGGTCTTTGAATTCGGACCAAGCCCGGTTAGAGCGGCTTGGCGTCGCGGCTCGGCTTGGCAAGACTGCGCCGCCTGCACAAGCAACGCACAATGAGAATGGTCGGCAAAATGCTGCGCGTTCTTGTGGGCATAGGTGACTTCCTTGTAGGGGCGGGATATCCCGAACGCCGCTAATCGGGTGGTGACGGCTAAGCTGACGGCTAAGCTAACCTCCAAGCCCGCATTTCGTTCGGTACATGCTTTCGACAATCATTCGGTACGGGGAAAACGAATCGTGTGCGCTTACTCAACGATTTGTATAGATGAACATTACGCAAATTCAACTGAGATGGCAATGACCTCAAAGCTACTTTGGCGAATTAAATACTTACAACCTCGCGAGGTATCCAAATGCTTACGTGGCGGGCATCTCGGAAGCAGGTCCAGCCTGGCGTTTCGATTCACGCAAACACTGGCGCAGTTGAAGGTAGGAACTGTTTCATCCCATCCGGTGAAGTAAGTTAGTAACACCCGTGAAGACAAGACTATGCCTGTCGCCAGAACCAGGTTGCGTCTTTACTCATCTCGGCCGTCTTGATTCATCTGGCCATACAGGGCAATTTGCTTCATAACTGACGTCGTGAAGTTATCGGCTGCAACGAAGAAGTGATAAGTCAAGTTTTGGAGTGGGTAAGTCATGCTTGAACTGCAACATGTTACCAAAACATTCTCCGGGATTGCAGCCGTGGATTTCGCTTCACGATCCTATTCAGTATGCCTACCTGGTCATCGTGCTTGGTGGGGCAGCATTCGCACTTTGGGTGTTCAATAATCATCGAGCGAAGTCCGCACTTCTCTATTTTGAGGAACTCCCAGACGAACTGATCACGACATTGGGGCTCTCCCGCTGACGCTTCCGCAGCTATCGGCCAGTCATTTTTCTAAGTGTTCCGGATACCGATCCCCTTCAACTGGAATCTTGGTTGCGGCGCTGTCGATCTCACGCAGATCGTTTGACGTGAGTTCAATTGAAGGAGATCCGATGTTCTCGTCGAGGCGCGACAGTTTCGTCGTACCCGGGATCGGGACGGTCCACGGCTTCTGCGCCAGCAGCCAGCCAAGCGCGATCTGCGCAGGCGTTGCGTTTTTCTGCTTGGCGATAGTGCCCAGAAGATCGACGAAGGATTGATTCGTCTTCCTAGCCTCGGGCGTAAAGCGAGGCAGCGTGCTGCGGAAGTCACCCTTGCCGAGCGATGTGTTCTCGTCCATCTTTCCTGTCAAAAAGCCCTTGCCGAGAGGACTGTATGGAACAAAGCCAATGCCCAGCTCCTCCAGCGTCGGAATCACTTCTGCCTCCGGCTTGCGCCACCACAGCGAGTATTCGCTACTGCAGTGCGGCCACAGGCTGCACCGCATGCGCGCGGCGAATCGTCTGCACGCCCGCTTCAGAGAGGCCAAAGTGCCTGATTTTGCCTTCCTGAATAAGTTCCTTCACTACGCCGGCAACGTCTTCAATCGGCACGTCGGGATCGACGCGATGCTGGTAGAGAAGATCGATGTAGTCGATGTTGAGACGCTCCAGCGAGCCTTCGGCAGCCTGCTTAATATGTTCGGGGCGACTGTTCAAGCCTTGCGACCCTGGCTTTCCTTCAGGAGTGATGTTGAAGCCAAACTTTGTGGCAATCACCACCTTGTCGCGGATAGGCGAGAGCGCCTTGCCTAAAAGCACCTCGTTGGTGAACGGACCGTAAACTTCAGCCGTGTCGAAGAACGTGATCCCACGATCCACAGCGGCGTGCATCAGCGAGATCATCTCTTGTTCGTCGTGAACCACGCCGTAGGAGAAGCTCATGCCCATGCAGCCGAGGCCGAGCGCCGACACTTCAAGATTGCTATTGCCAAGTTTGCGTTTTTGCATAGTCATTCCTCTGGGTCGAGCGGACCCGCTGTGGTTAGTCGCTGCCTGGCGCGGAGACTGCCGGCAACTCGAAAGTGTTTGATCATAGCATTACTCAGACTTGAGAGAAGTCATATCGATTGAGAAGCGGTATTTCACGTCGGCCTTGAGGAGTCTCTCATACGCCTCGTTGACTTGTTGGATCGCAATCATTTCCACGTCGGAGGTGATGTTATGCGCCCCGCAGAAATCGAGCATCTCTTGAGCTTCGCGGCTCGGGCTCAGGACAGCAACTTTGTTCTGACCCGGGATGGCAGAACGATCGTGCTCGAGCCGCACGCTGCAAACATCCTTCGGGTCACGTTAGCGGGACCAAGTCAGCGGCGACCTCATCCGCTGGATACGGATTTGTGGGTGCCCTCGATGACCGGCTGGAGTCATGAGCAAACCACTGACGGTAACGACATCGGCTTGGAGCTTACCGACAAACCGAAAGATCGTTGGGCATTGAAGGCTCAGCCTCGCCAAAAGCAAGACACTATGAGTCAATTATTAGCCATAGGAGCGGAAGCTGGGCGCTCGTGCATCGCAGTAGCGTGATGCTTAGCGCAATTCTTAATCATGTTCCGAGCGCGCGGTACAGTCTATCCGCAGCCAGATCCCATGTAGTATCGCGGGCACGCAACAAAGCGCCTTCCGAGAGCCGTTCTTTCTCGCCGCTATCGGTCGCGAGATGAATCATGGCTTGCGCGAGTTGTTTTATTACCGCGCCCTCATCTCCAACTCGGCTCTGCACAATAACCCCGCAATTGGGCGTAACGATAGCTGCGGGCCCACCCAGGTCGAGACAAATGACTGGCAGACCGGCCGCTAAGGCTTCCAAAACAACCATCCCTCCGGAGTCGTGCAAACTAGGAAACACGAAGGCCAGGCTCATTCGATATTCCTGCCAAATTTCATGATGAGGCTTGGCAGGAATCCACTCTACCGCATCGTCTACATTTGCATCGTGCGCGACTTGCTTAAGCCATTCACGATCAGTTCCGTCCCCGATAATTCTCAGTTTCACGTCTGGAATGGAATGCCTCACTTCGACCAGTGCGCGCAGGGTCAAGTGTAGGCCCTTCCAATAGAGCAGACGGCCGACGTAGAGAAATTGCGATACCGGAAAAGATGTGCGGCGAGCTGGCTCAATTTCCGATTCGTTAATTCCAATCGTAGGCTGCACAATGCATTTATTGTGATAACGGCGCGGAATTCTTGCGAGCGTATCGCTGGTTGTGCAAGCGATGATTCGCGCACTCGAAAACGTTAATCTCATCAATGGATCAATCGCGACGAGAGAGCTTCCGAAATCGCGCACCATTTCGGCGACACGACCACTCAGCGGAATTCCTTTATGAAAACTCTTCGGCATTGTTTCGCCGCCGCCGACCGGGCCAAAGATGAACGGTATGCCCAGACCGCCCATAAAAGACGGTTGACGGTATGAAGCGAACGTTACGTGATGAACAAGATCGAAGTTTTGTAGCCGGTGAAGTCTTTTCGCAAGCCGGTAAGCGCCTATCTGCCAGAGCAGATAGTACAGATAAATTCCTCCCGGCCAGTACTTCCAAGCACGTGCCCAGCCGGGCAAATCGTAATAAGAAAAAGTTACGCTTGAACCTTGAGACGCCGACTCCTTTTCAATGCTTTGGCGATTGTTGCTCCGCGTAATGACGTGAAGAGCGAAGCCTCTGCGCAGCAGAGCCTGCGTCCAATTCCAGCCGACGCCTGGCTCTGAACCCTTGTTTGGTTCGCACGCATAGGCAGATAAAAGAACTTTCAAATCCGAACCTTCCAACGACACTGACAATATCGCGCATTCCCACGAAGCGAGCAGTAAGTTATCAACCTTATCATTCGGAAAATGATAACATTTGCCAACCATCCATACAGCAGGTAGGGCTTCAGAGGAAATTGCCTCTGAAGCCCTCGTTGTTTTCTTTGCCTGCTTGCCGTGGTGGCTACAACCTGGTTTTGTTTATAGCGGAACCACGTGAACGCTGAACGTAACGCTGTGCACCTGGCCATTACTTACGGCCCAAAGCGTAATAGGGACGATGCTATTAGCTGCATACTTTGTAGCCGACAGCGTCAATGTGGCGACTCCGCTTGTCAGTGTTGGATTGCCAATGGATGCACTTACGCCAGACGGCATGCCCGTAGCACTGAGCGATACAGCGCCTGCTCCAAATGAATTGACGCGTACAGTCGCTACTGCTATCCCGGACTTCATAATGTAGTTGCCACTGTTAACGTTGATGTTGAAATCGGCGAAGGATGGCACCGGCGCAGCGCATGCCGCAGCGAGCGATGACGCGGCAGCCGACCATGTGGATGAGTAGTCCGTCCCGGTTGCAGTTTGCCAACCGGTCAGGTTGACGAATTTTCCGTTCACTACTTTGAACGAATTGGTAGTGTTGGGATCGAACCAGCGATTACTGCTCGCACTGAGCGTGTTGGCAAAGCTTGACCAGTCATTGCCACTCAAATAAGTCCCGAAAACATTCTGACCTATGGTCGCATCTGCAAATGTATTGCCTGTCATGACCAAGCCTTTGGTGACCAGGTCATAGGTCTGGCCTGTCTGCCAATCAGTTATCGACTTACCGCCGGTCTGTCCGGCGAGGTATATCTGGGCTTGATATTTGTTTGTGCCACCATTGTTATAAAAGCTGTTGTTGACGATTTTTACTTGTTCGCTTGTTAGCAGGTTAACGCCCACGCCACTTGAGCATAGGTGGCTATTTTCAAGAGTAACTGGACCCTCATTTCTTTCGATTTGGAGTGCCGCTGTTACGTTACCTGAAAGCGTCGCATTGTTGATTAGGATGTTTTTATTATCCGTGTCGAACCAGAGACCCTCAGCCTGGTTGTTATACGAGAAGTGGTTCTGCACAATGGTCGTGCGCATTTGAAACATTTTAGTGCCGCCCATGCCCCACTCGTAAAATGCTGCTTGCGCCCCTCGCCAATTGTTGTAATCGCTTTCATTGAAATCGAGAAGCAGATATTGGTCGCGATTGGCTTGGAAACCCACTCCGCCATTGTGACTGGCAATCGAATTTTGCAATGTAACATTAGTGCTTGAGAAGATACCTAAACCACCCCAGTTATTCCAGAGTGCCTGCACTGAGTCAACGAGCACATTGGAACTCGATGAGATTGTTGCCCCGCTGGTATTCATGCAGTTAGCAGCGTGGCGAAACACCAGACCGCGAAGTACAACGTTCGTGCGCCCCACAACGCTCAAAGTTTTTGAGCGATTGGCCGCTTCAACGACCGCCGTTTGCATGTCGGTGCTATGCCCGGGCCAGATATGAACCGAACCGTAGGCCGCATAGAATGTGCCTGGCTTAAGCTGCGAATACGACACGACCTGCGTAAGTGGAGTGCCATTCAGATAGATCATTTCAGTACGCAATGCGATAGGCGCAAAATTGGAGGGCCAACCAGCCGGCAGACTGCAGGTTCCGGCCTGCGGCGTCCAAGGCGTGGAATAGACACTAGAGTTAGCAGAGTCAGCTACCCAGTTTTTTAAAACATCCGACGCGGCAATGATGGCAGTACCGTTCATGGCTGCTTGGACTGTGATTGGTACGCTGGATTGATTCGAAACAGGATAGATATATACGGTCTCGCGATAGACTCCGGCGTTGACAATGACCTTGGTCCCAATGCGCTTCTGATTGTTTGAATTGGCCTTGCTTACTGCCGCGTGAATGGTTTTAAAAGGAGATAAAATGGCGCCTGAATTTGAATCTGATCCTTTGAGCCCGTCTACATAAACCGAGGTGGTCTGATTTTCAATTACGTTCGCTTGGGAGTGCGCACGCGGTCCGTTAACCGCAAGGGCCGCAAGAAAGATAGCAACGGTGACTTTCGCTTGATGCATTTCAAACCTCAAAAAATAACGGGTAAAAATCTGTCGCCTAACTGCGTGGCCGGAATCTCGAGCGCTAACGCCCTGTGTTAACCGGGTCTCAAGCTGGCATGTCAGAGGGCAACCGATCGGGTCCCACTTCTGGCGCAAGCTCAAAACAACACAGCGGGCGAGGGTGTACGGCAACCCCAAAGAACGGGGAAGTTATGAAGGCCGCACAAAACTTGTCGGCCTTTTCTTGTTGGTTTCTCTAAGGATCTTGTACGTAATACTAGCAAAAAGATGTAACGAAGGTCACCCAAATGGGTCATTACCTAGGTCACCTACAAGTTACCTTTGTGTTACCTGATTTTGATTGGAAAGGCAGCGGAAGAATTAACTCTTTTCGATTTAAGTCTTTTATACATTGCGCACTATAGGTCGTAGCCACAGCAATGAAAAAGCCACCAAAGATGTAAGTACCATCCTTGGTGGCTATGTAAGTTGGTCTGTTGCTACTTATGTTAGTGCTCGGTTAGTTACCGCCGGATCGCGTAATAAAGTTATGAACTTGTCATTGGTCTCATTGAGCAGCAACAGCACAGCCTGCGGCAGGCGATGTTGACGGCGAAGCCCAGACGGAGGTGTAGTCGGTACCAACGGCACTTTTCCAGCCCGTAAATGTCGCGTTTTTTCCCATCGGCATTTTCCACGCGGCAGAGGTGACCGGATCATGCCAGTGGTTAGAACTGGAATTAAGAGTGTTTGCAAAGAGTGCCCAGTCGGCGCCGCTTAGATAAGTACCAAACACTTTCTGTCCAGACCGAGCATCCTCAAAGACATTTCCGCTCAAAACCGTATCTCTGGTAAAGAGGTCATAATACTGTCCAGTCTGCCAGTCATTGATTGCATGGCCTCCTGATCTGCCGGCGATAAATATCTGCGCGTCATACTGCTGCCCCGTGGCTCCATTGTCGTAAAAGACGTTGTTTCTAATCGTGAGTTTCGCGTTGTTGAGTACAGTTACACCCATTCCGCTGTTGCATAGGTGGCTATTCTCGAGAACTATGGGTCCTTCGTTGGCCTCAAGCTGTAGTGCAGACAGTGTATTGCCGCCAAGCGAAACATTATTGATTGTGACGTTCTTGTTGTCGGTATCGAACCAAAGGCCCTGTGCCTGATTTCCGTAAGCGTGCAGATTTTCTACAGTAGTATTGCGGCTATACATCAGCTTAGTGCCGCCCATTCCCCAATTGTAGAAGTGAGCCTGTGCACCTCGCCAGTTGTTATAGTCGCTCTTGTCGTAACTTAAGAGCGCATTGACAATCCTGTTGCCGAGGAAACCCACTCCGCCGTTATAGCTGAATACGGAATTCTGAACTGTCACATTAGTGCTCCCGGAAATCAGCAAGCCACCCCAGTTATTCCAGACAGCCTGAACATGATCAACCATGATATTCGAACCACCCGTTATGATCGACCCACTCTTATTAACACAGGTCCTGGCGTGTTCGAGCACTACGCCGCGCAAAACAACGTTGCTGCGCCCCGAGATACTGAGAATCACCGGACGCACCGCAGTCTCCACTTTCGCGGTTGACATGTTTGTCCCGGTCGGCGGCTTCATGTAAATCACGTTGCCCGATTCGTTAACGTAGAAGCTTTTCGTAGTGACGGCCGACTGCGACAAAACCTGCGTCAGGGGCGTACCGTTCACGAAAATCATTTCAGTGCGGCGACCGATGGTACCAAACGATGGCCAGCCATTCGGCACCGCGCAGGTTCCGAAGTTATAAGTCCACGAGTGAGAATAGATCCCATTTCCGTCATACCTCCAACCTGTCAGCAGGTCAGACCCTGAAATGACTGTAGAACCGGTGGTGGCGGCTTCGATTGTCAAAGGAGCAGTCGTCTGCCCTCCAGTAATATCGAGCGATTCACGATACACACCGGGGTTCACTACGATTCTGGTCGCGAGATTCTGCGTGTTTCTCGCGTTGGCCAAGCTGACCGCAGCCTGGATCGTCTGCAGAGGCGCTCTACTTGTGCCCGTGGTGGTCGCATTTGAACTGATGTCGGAACCTGCGGCACTGTCCACAAAAATGTCGGCGCTCTGAGTTCCGGTTGGGATCGCTTGGCAGCGCGCACGGGGTCCGGCGATGGCCAGAGCCGTAAGAAGAAGAGTAAAGAAAGATTTCGTAAAGCGCATCAAAGAGCCTCTGCGGGTTGAAAATTTGAAGGAATCGGTTGAGAAACGTTTTCAATACCCTTGGCCGTTTTGACCAGGGAAGACGGAGTTGAATTCGCAATCCAGAGAGCGCTCTGTAACGCTTCCACTTCTGGAGCAAGCTCAACCCAAGGCGATTTAGGTGAACACTTGGGACACAATGCGATCAATTGAGCAAATGGAGATAAAAGGGCACTGACCAAAACGCCCTTTGGGCTTGGCATAAACGGGGACCGCCTCTTGCTCGGTGCGTAGAGGCCGGCGGAGCGCACTAACCTGAATAGTGCCGGGCCAATTCTATTTCCTTGCCCGCGCAAACGACCGTCGGTTCCTTCTAAGTCACGCGATTTATCGCGTTTACGGGGGGGATGGAGCTTAATGTATGGGGCTGCGGGTTGCGACAATGGCTGACTCGAGCGCTTAACGAACCGGTCCCCAGAGGCCCATGAAATTATTAAAGTGACATTTTTTTGGGTTGAGGCAACGCTGGGTGCTAGTTTTGCGCATCTATCTATATGTATGCCACCCGACTTTGGGCGTTCCATACATTCGGAAGCGCGGGCCGAGGCCAAGGTAGCGAGAATCGAAAAAGACGAGATAAATGAGTTGCCCAAAATGCCTCTTTGGTATTTGGATTAACCGAGGCATTCTGTGCAGGTAGGCGCGAATCGGGCCGCATGAAGCGGTAATCCAGGCCGTGGACTGCTTTCTGAGTGGCACAACACAGCCACCGAAGCGTGTCCAATGCAAGAAATGGGAACAACTAAACAGTCAGCAAACCGACTAAAAAGAGCAATTCTTGCGCTTCCACAGTGCCGCGCCCAGTTCTAGGGCTACGCTCAGCTTAGAGACCGCTAGGATTAAGTCCTTATAAATGTGAAACAACCAGCCACAGAAGGAGCCAAACAACCCCTGCCAGGAATGCGATTACAATCATTGCTCGTGCCGAGTCACCCAGATTTTTCCGGTGACCCGTATTTTGAACGTTTCGAGAATCATACAAATCTTCTGAGCTTCGTGCAACCTTTCATTTCGAACTTAATCCCGAATTACGAGACTTTTTAGCCCCACGCGACCTACTTCCTACTGGCGCACCATAAACCATCGTCGCCTCTACTTTCTGGGCGAAGTCCGCTGCATAGCTGAACTAGCAGGGATATCGGATATCTGATTGGGCTCGGCCAGGAATATTCAGCAAGTAGATGAAGTTGTCGGTGACGTCGGATGCCCTTTAATTTCCTATCGAATTAGCCATGACGCTCGTGTAGATCAGGCCTTTCTATGCGTCAACGCCGTCACTCATACATCTTTCCAAATGCGAAAGAGTCGGGGCGCTCAACCAAGAACCGTAAGGATATAAATCAAACTAAATTACGTTGACACCTGCAAGAGCTCTTTAATCTGACTGAAGCTGTAACGCGCGAGACGGTCATTGCCGCATGCCCAATCCATGGCGAAAGCACGCAGCAGGTATCGCATTGTGAGGGGGGGCAGCGCTGCGCGAGGAACTTCAAACTTCCGGCAATAGTCCTGCAAAAGTCTGTTACTCGTCATTGTCTGCCAAACCGTTCCGGGCCCGTTGAAATGAACGTCATCAAGGTAAAACATTCGGCAGATGTCCTGCCACGGGAGACTGTGCGACACAGACCATTCCCAATCAAGAAGGCCGAGGGTGCCCGTAGGGAGCCACTTGAGATTCCACGGCGCAAAGTCGCGATGTTCAATGAAGCCCTGCAGCGGTTGATCGTAATCAAGCATTTCCAGAGCGCGATCAAAAACTGAACGATCAAAGGGATGATCCAACGCATCGAGTTCGGCTTTGCTCTCAAACTGAAAGTCAGAGACACGCGCAGTATCGCCGGGATTGACGAGGCTGTTGAGAAGATTTAGATGTGCCGGTGTAAAGCCTCGCGAGACCGGCTTCCCTTCCAACCACGTTTGGACCGCTATACCCCGCGCAGCGTCTTCAAATAGAACCTTTGGCAGATATTCATAGGCCCTCAAACGCCTGAGCATTGCCGACTCATTGAGAATTGCATCCGCGGCTCCATGAACGATCGGGACCTTCGCTGCAAATTTGACGCGTCCGTCTTCTGCAATGAAGAACAATATCGCTTTGCGCGTATGAGACGAGTTGCCGACATGAATGACCGTATTCCAGTCGCGCGAGAATCCCGCCAGATTCTGAAGCCAGTACGAGTAGTCGATAGGGTAAGAAGCGCTCTGTACGCCAGGAACATTTGGCAGTAATTTGAGATAGGCAGCGATCTGCACTGCGCTCCACTTAACCCGCGAACTGAGATTCCAAGGCTTCCAACTACTGAGTACTGAGGAGGCTTTACGCGTATCGCCAAGGATAATCCAGCGTGGCTCGACACCTTGCGCAATCACGCAAACTCGCCGCTCGTCGACCGTCGCATCGGAAACAGACTGTGCAGGAAAGGCGATTCGTAAGGCATCTGCGGTGGACAGCAGAGGCGGGGCTTCAATCGATGTCACCATTGGCTCGCGGCGTCGACCTCAATTTCATTTGCCCGCAGCTCTGGGAGTTGCAGGTGCAAGCGTGTCGCGGCGCGGCGAGCGAAGTGGTCGACGATGGCACGGTCAACATCGTGAATCACGGCGGGAAGCGGCTGAGCCGCATTCACGATCACTGCCGAAGAAAGATTGCGTGCCACGTCAAGGTACGCAGCACGTTGCCGCACAACCTCTTCAAAAGGCACTTCCTGCTTCCGCGACCATAGAGTCTCAGCGGGAGCGTCGAGCAGAATCACCAGATCAGGTCGCGGTATGATGCGCCCAACAAAGCGAAGCAGCCATGCCGGCCCACCATAGCGTATACGCTTGCTGTCGACAATCAAATCGTAGATGTAGCGATCAAAAATAATGAGGTGAGATCGCCGCATTGCTGGCGCGATCTGGAAGAAATATCCGACGAAATAATCGACAGCAAGATCTACGACTTTCGCCAAAGACGCCAGCAGGCCTCGCGGCGGGCGGCCATGAGGATCAGTTACGGCAGTTCCTGAAGAAGTTTTTCGGCGAAGACTCTTGGGACGAAGGTGATACAACTTGACTTCTCTATAAGCGGCTGTGAATTGCTGACTGATGGCGCCGATGATCGCCGACTTGCCCGACCCATCGGGGCCAATAAGTGCGATCCATCCCCCGGTCGGCTGTGTCATGCGCCGCATGAAGTGGACCGCGTGGCGGGAACTGAATGCCAGCTTCTCTGAAGCCGATTCTCCAGTGTTTTGTGTGAGCTCGCTGCGAACCGCCTCGAGCGACAAAGACATTTTCGTCCAGTCATTCGAAACGGCCATCTCACGAATGCGGCTCTGTTGAGTTCCTTTCCAGAAGCGAGCGATCATGCGATCGCATCCTGCCTGATCTTCCAAATACAAGCGATGAAGTTTCAAGCCATGTTCAGGGCTGATGGAACGCTTGTTGAGCCGCTTGATCAGATAATAGGCAAACTCATGAGCAGGCGCAGGTATGTAGAAGCCACGAGGGTGCCATATCCTTGCAGCGAGCACTTCATCGGCGCGCAGCCAAAGCGACCCGAAGTGACGGTAGTCGCACGTCGAATCAGGCTGTACAACAGTCATCTGAGATCCTGATTGCGCTGCCAGCGAATAGGACCGAGCGGTAATCTCATGCTCGACAGAATGAAAAAGACGTGTGTTGGTCTGGAGAGCGACCTGTTGGATAATTTGCGGCATTCGCTCGAAATCTTGGTTGTTGACCATGAAATCGATGTCGGTATCGAACGAGTCGGGAAGATTCTCATATCCTGAAAGCATGCAATACGACTTGCATTCTTTAGCCAATGCGGCGATGACGGCACGAGCGACTTTGGATTTCACCTGGCTTGGGTTTGAAAGTTCCACGTCGATGAGGGTTTTTCTTGGCACCGTCATTCCTCATATATTTCTGCGAAAAGACCGCGCATTGCGATGGTTAAAAACATATTGAGCACGGGGTTATTTAAACAAGCGGTAAGAGATTCCTGCACTCACTCCATTAGGTTTCACTGAGCCTTTGGTAAGTCCGGGGATACCAAGTCCGTCTGGCCAAATCTGATATTCATAATCAACGCGCAGCTTCCAGCGCCCCGCGTTCTCATACTCTAGCCCGCCGCCGGGCGCCATAGCGAAGTAGCCACCGTGAGCAAGCTGATAGGGAAAGTTGATTTCACCTGCGCCGACTAAAAACTTCACATACGGTTGGTAGTGCTCCCCTGGATAGATACGATAGCGGGGTCCGACTAGATAGTGATACTCGCTAAAATTATGCGACGAGCCCAGCACCAACCAGCGTGCTTCTCCTTCGACTCCGAGATTTCCATTGATCAGTGGGGAGAAATCGACATAGGTACCGATTCCACTAAGCTTGGTCGACGCATAACCTGACTCGAAGAAACTATAGAAAACTCCAACTGACAAAGGTGCAGAGCCCGCTGTGGCTTCGGGAACTACCTGCCCAAATGCGCATATTGAAGAGAGAAGAAAAGCACCAAGGATAACTATTCTTTGTCTCACGCAATACTCCTGAGAAAATCTTGCAAAAAGCCAGCAAAGAGGATCCGCTCATATTTCTACTGTTTGCGGAATCGCCTAGCTTCGGCAACCCCATGCCGGAATGAATCTGAAATCAGTGGCACCAGCCCAACAAAGAGTTACCCCACTCCTGTCGGGCCGGCACCCTGCCGTGCCAAGTATCCAAGCAGTGCCTACGGCACTGTCTGCGTTACAAACGGTCCAAAGATGACGTACAGTCTACCGTCTCCCACACTGCACGGTGAGAAGGTGCAATTCGTTAGCTTCTTTGTAGTGAATGCCAACCCATCCACGATCGGTTGCTGGTTAGTCAAATGCCAGCGAACTATGTGCTGCGGAATGCCTTCAACCTGGAAAAGCTGCAATGTAGCGACGGGCGCAAAGGTAGTCAGATTGAAAGACTGCACCTCGTAGGCAACCTGATTGGCGTTGGTGGCAGGTTGGCCTACAAAGTATGCCAGCCCAAGAGTGGGATCGGGGATCATGATTCCACCTGCAACGTAATTCCCCGTTTGCACCCCGGTGGTGGGATTCACCACCAGACCATCGTCGCCGTAGACCTGCCCGGTCGTGGCGTCGAAGTGGATGTACGGGTTGGGATTGGTGAACACTCCCGGATAGTCTGTCGCCAGCGTGACTCCAGTGGTGGAAACAGCGAGATCATAAAGGTCACCGAAGCCCCTCAGGTTCTCGTTATTTGCCGCGTAGATCTTTGTGGCGTCCGCGCTCCATTGAATCGAGTCGATCAGCACGTCACCCGATTGTGTCGTCGGATCAACTATTTGAGGCCGCTGCACGGTACCGTCGTAGATCGCAACGCCGCCCTGTGCCAGGCCAATCGAAGTGGAACTGCCCCTGGCGACCGCAATGGTGCTGGAGTTTTGCGGCGAGACTTGTAAATCGATCGCATAGTAAGTGC
The DNA here is from genome assembly GCA_025350325.1 of Acidobacteriaceae bacterium. GTDB lineage: Bacteria > Acidobacteriota > Terriglobia > Terriglobales > Acidobacteriaceae > Telmatobacter. Next base: position 4,175 of record JANXYB010000046.1, on the reverse strand, counting down.
CCAGTGAGATGGAGTTGCCAGCCGTAGGTTTCTGACTGCCTTGCAATATCAACTGCTGTACCGAGCTGCTGTGATCGAGTCCGACGTAGAGATACTTTCCGTCGGCCGACAATGCCAAACGATCAGGATTGCTGCCTGCAGGCGCCTGATAGGTCCATGTAGGCGCCGTCAAGTGAAGCGGGCTGACGGCCATGACCGTGTCAGGGGTCTTGGTTGCGGTACTCGGAATAGTGATGTAGAGCAGATTTTGCCGACTGTCCCACACCACATCACTAACCTCGTTGAACAAAGTGTTGAGGCCAATCAGATACGGGACCGGATTGGATGCCGCGGAACTCGTGTTCTTAACGGTTATAGGCACCTGGGAGACTGCTGTCAGCAACGATGCCGGCACTTGCGCAGTCAATTGGGTACTGCTTACGTACGTGGTCGCCAGGGCCGTGGTGCCGAAATTAGCTACAGCACCTGACGCGAAAAGCGTGCCTGTCAAATACATGGTGAATGCGGGGTCACCTACCGACGAATGATTCGTGCCGCTAGGCGGCGCGGCGTTCAATGCAGAAACAAGAGTTGGGTTTTGCGATGGGGAGACGGTGATAGTGAAAGGCAATTCAGCAGAGACGGTGCTGTCGGGATTTAGCACGAAGACGAACGACGTACCTATCTGAGCCGTCCCGAATTCTGTCGCAGGAATGCTGGCAGTCAACTGCGTGCTTGACACAAATGTGGTCGTCATCGGCACGCCGTTCCACAACACCTTGCTTCCGCTTACAAAACCCGTCCCGTTCGCTGTTAGCGTCAGAGGCGCAGTCGAAGCGCTGGGATTCACAATGCTAGGCGCCGTCGATGGGCTTAATGAGGTGAGCGTGGGAGGCGTAGCTCCCGATGTACCTGTGACGGTCAGTGGAAGTTGATTCGTCGCATTTTTGGCTGCGTCAATGACGCCGACACTAATCGTACCCGCCGCAACAACATTCGTCGCGGGGATGGTTGCGTGCAATTGCGTCGCAGAATCGAAGCTCGTTGTGATCGCGACACCATCGAGCGTGATCGAGTCGCCATTCACGAAGCCAACACCTGTGGCGGTCAACGTAAAGGCCGGGCTGCCCGACGCTATGGAACTCGGCGATATAGAAGTCAGGCTGTACGTGCTGCCGCCGCCGCCTCCGGTACCTGTGATGGTGAAATCGATTACGCCTGAAGTCGTTGTGTCAGCCTTCATCACGCGCACCGCAACGATGCCTGCACTCGCAATCTGTGCGGCTGAGATCGATGTAGTGAGCTGCGTGGGGGATACAACTTTAGTGGGTTGTGCAATACCGTCCCACAGAATTTCAGTGCCCGCAGTGAAATTTGTGCCCGTGGCAGTCAGGGTGAACCCGGCGCTGCCGGCTGCTACCGTTGCAGGAGAGATCGATGTTAGCGTCGGAGTGACGACGCCGTGAAACCCTCCGCATCCTGCAAGAAGTGTGAAAAGAACCAGTAGAACCGGGAAAATACTGAGCCTGAACACACGCATATTGAAAAGGGCCTTTCGTTTGCATCAAATGTTTCTGTCTAACATTTTAGGTTGGCAGATTGTACATGGGATGCGTATTTGCTCGTAATGGATTGCCAGGATGCTGCCAATTTTGTTGGACGAGCCAGCTTCAGATCTGTAAGCCAACCAACTTGGCATCCTGACAGGGCATCGAAAATTAGTGTGAGGCGTAGTGCGTAGGCCGGTGACGCTCGAAGCTGTCCCCGATTTTAAGAATGAATGCCTTCGCCCATTTGTAATCACTTTTTCGATCAATCGGAACGATTGACATCCCAGTCTGGAGAGTCTCTTGCGAACTTTTCTTCTCATCCGCATCTTGCCGTGTCTGCTTGCCGCATTTCTGCTGGGTGGGGCAGTGCAAGGCCAAAATATTTCTGTTCATCCAAGGCTCCTTGCATTCCCTAATCAGACAGAAGGAACAACCAGCGCTCCCCTCAGCGTCACAATCGACAACAATCAATCTGGCACGTTGAGTGTGTCCAGCATTCAGACCGCGTCTCCTTATGCCTACACGAGCAACTGTGGAGCAACGCTTGGCCCGAACCAGAGTTGTACTGTCAATGTGACGTTCAGCCCCGTCGCGGTAAAGTATTATCCTGGAAGCCTAACGATTAGCGACAACGCCACAAATTCACCGCAGGTGATTTCGCTGACCGGGAACGGGACGGCTACCAGCGGAAGCGGTGCAGGCTCGGTGGTCTATACCCCAAAAGTAGGTGGATATTATTTTAATAATCAGATTGTGATGACGCCGAGCACACCTCAGCCGGTAACAATCACCAACAATCAGACGGTCCCTTTAACATTCAATTCCATCAGTTCCACTGCGGATTATCCTTACACTACAAATTGCGGCAACGGTAATGGCACTGGCACTCTGGCAGCGGGAGCCAGCTGCACGGTTCAAGTTTCGTTCGATCCGCAGGCTCTAGGCAAGCGCACTGCCAACCTCACCATCGCGGAGAACGCTGTGGGTAGCCCGATCGTAATCCCTCTCCAGGGCACCGGAATCTCCGGCACTCACGCGCCGAGCGTCGCCATCACGCCGCCCGCGCCCTGCATGCTCCCCTCTGAAACGCAGCAATTCAGCTCGCTTGTTACGGGAGAGAGCAACACTGCGGTGTCGTGGTACGTCGACAATGTTCTCACCGGAAATTCTACTGTCGGGACGATTTCGCAATCCGGTTTCTATACCGCTCCACCATTTGGCGGGACACACCGCATCAAGGCAATCAGTCAGGCATCTAGCAGCGTTTTGGGCGTTGCAGTAGCGAATGTCACGACCAGCCCGACCTTTGAGATTTATCCCTTCGTCGCATCGATTCCGACAGGGGCTCAGCAAAGTTTTCAGGCGCAGATCTGCCGGGTTCCCGATAGTCGAACAGTTCCTTACACCGTAGACAATATTCCTGGAGGCAACGGAACCGTAGGCACTATTAACGTGAGTGGCGTCTACACAGCCCCTGCTACGCCCGGCAAACACACCATCAGAACCACAGACACTACTTTGAATAAGACTTCCGGCGCCGTTGTAACCGTTTTTTCGTCCATCTCCGCGGATTTCAACTCGCGCGCGAACAGCACAGCCCCAATTCCCTCTTCGATATTTGGATACGGTCGAGGCGAATCTTTGCGTACCGCTGACGAAAGGAATCTGCTTACGGATGCAGGCGTCACGACTGCCCGTATCTCGGCTCAGATTGCACCCGTATTCGCGACGCAGACCCCCGACTGGACCAAGATCGATCCGTTTATATCCTCCATCCAGGCCAGTGGACAACACGCTATGCTGCAACTCAACCAATCGCCCACGTGGCTCCAACCCACCTCGGGGCTGTGCGCCGGTAGTGCCTTCGCGGCTCCAACCAATGTGAGCCAATGGACGCAAATTGTTACCGCCTATGTTGCGCACATGGACAGCACATTTCCCGGAGTGGTGCAGGATTACGAAATCTGGAATGAACCGAACGCGACCGGTATGTGTTCGACTGCAGACCACCTTTCTACATATATGAACATTTATTCATCTGCGGCACCGGCAATGAAGAATCAGGCCGCTCAAGATGGAAAGACAATTCGCATCGGCGGGCCGGTACTTTCTGGCTACTCGCAACTCTGGCTTTCAACTCTGCTCACGAACCCATCGACGGCGCCGTATGTCGATTTCGTCAGCTACCATCAGTACATTTATGGAGCCGGTCAACTTGAAGCGCAATGGAACACCTACACGGGCATACCGTCGCTCTATGAAGCCACGCAAGACCCAAGCACCGGGGCCAATGCTAACTACGTCAAGGTCCTCGCCCAGGTAGCGGCCGGTAAACAGCCTGGCGGAGCAAACACGCCTGTCTACGTCTCAGAGTTCAATACAAATTGGGCTTTCTTCAAGGATTGTTGCCGCAACGACGCCACTTTCGCTCCGTTGTGGAACACACTCTACGTGACGGATATGCTCGACTCCGTTTACAACGGTGCATCGAAGGTTCCGAATAAGCTGGTCTACTTTGCTGGTTCTGCATACCCATGGTTCTGCATGATCGGGGTGCGCGACAGCAACATGGATTGCCTGCATTCGGCCGGCTCGACGCCAGAGCCGTACCCGCAGTACTACGCGTATCAGCTATTTGGATCGCCG
>JANXYB010000034.1 GCA_025350325.1 Acidobacteriaceae bacterium | reverse complement strand
GCAGGATCGACGCCCGCCATCAAAGGACATGCATTGCCCGAGAAAATGTCTTCGAAATCGACTTCGCCTTTGTGCTTCGAATCTACTTGCAGCGTCAACGTCTGCTGCTTCTTATCGCGAAGAATGGTGACTTGTACCTGCTTGCCCTGGTTGGTCCGCAGAGAACGGTCCCAATCGGAGAGCGTGGAGATAGCGTCCGCACCTACCTTGATAATCACGTCAAATGCCTTGAACCCGGCTGCTGAGGCTTCGCTTTTACGGACTACCTGTTTGACCATCAGCCCCGTAGGAACGCCCAGATACTCCGCCATCTGCGAGGTCAGGGGCTCGACCATCGCACCAACATTGAGACTGGTGCTGCCAAAGAACGGCATATGAAATCCGCCCGGCAAGGGGGCATCGCCGCCGTTGCCAAGAATAGCCATGCCGGGTGCCGAACCCGTTTTTTCACTGCCACTTCCAAGCTTGTTCCATACATCGTGTTCCATCGTTTTGCGATCGGCGAGTTGAACCATAATCGTCTGCGGCACACCATCGCGGCTGATGACAATGTTCACCTTATGGCCGGCCGGTATCTCGCGCATCATGCGCCCAAATTGCTCGGATCCTTCGACGACCTGACCATTGATTTCAGTCACGACGTCATTGACGCGCAGACCTGCCTGTGCGGCCGGAGCATCGTGATCAATGAGCGTGATGACCGCTCCGCGCACGTCTTTCAGCTTGAGTTTAGGGGCAGATTCGTTGTCGACGTCGCCGACCAGCACGCCCAGGTATCCTTGCGAATTGGGGTGCAGCAGAAAAGGACTGGGCTCTTCAATAATCTGTGCGATGCGCGACGATTGCGCGGCTACGCCGGGCGGCAACATGGTCGTACCGGCACACCAAAGTGCGGCGACCCCAAGATGAATGTACGGCCTCATAAAGCGCTTCATTTTGATCTTCCTTCGTGGTCCTGTCTTCCCCGGCCCGCACTCTTTTTGACGGCGCAATGGCCTGAAGGTAAGGATGACTTATTGAATCTCGGGCGCCCGGCTTAAAAGCTGCCGGGACACATTCCGAATCTGAGGATTATGATCTGAATTTGCCACGGTTGACAAGACCTGTCTTACGCTGGTGTCTGCCTCAACCGGCTCCAGAATAGCGATGGCCTCGGTGCGAATGCGCGGCGCGGCATCGTTGAGCAGCGCCTCAAGCACTGCATCGCGCACCCGCATATCTTCAGCAACATAAGGTTCGAGACCCTGCAGGGCTTTTTCCCGCACGCCCTCGTTCTTGTCATATCGCAAAGATTCCATGAGCGCATCGCGAATGCCCTCGCCCCGGCAACTGTGCCCGGCGCGACACTCCGCCGCAAGCAGCCCGACCGAATCATCCCGAACGCCGGCGGAAGCTGAATTGGACGAGGCCAGCATCAGCAAACGGCGAATCGCAGGATCGTCCAACGAGCCTTGTATCCGCTGCGGGACTACTTGGTTGTAACTTACCTCGACCATCTCGCTGTTTGGCTGGCGCACGATACTAGAAATATTGGCGACCTCGGCCGGAACCGGGTCGGGCTGCGGCTGGGCATTAGGGCCAGCGCTCAGCATAACCGGCGGTCGACCAGCCGTATGCGCCGCCCGGCCTTGCGCAAACTCGTATCCGCCGAGCGTGCCCGCGCCGGCACCGACTACCAGCAACAAGCAAGCGGCTACCGGTGCTGCCTGCAGGTTTGAGAAATTGTTTAGAATGCGCTGGCCAAAACGCTCATACCAGCTCTTTGGAGGCAGAACGTCCAGTGCCTCTTCGAGACGCAGGCGCGAACGCGCCATGAGGTTAGCATCCGGCTCGATTACAGGGTGAACGGCGGCAAGTGTCTTGAGTGCCAGCAACTCCTGGCGCTCGCCCTCACATTCAGAGCAGCCAACCAGATGCCGATCCAGCTCATGGACTTGTTCATCAGGCAGCTCACCGTACGCCGCCAACACGATGCGCTCGTGTGCGAGTTCGCAATTCATCTCTCTACGTCCTTCCAGCCTCTGCAACAATTCAACAACGCGTCCGTGAGATCCCCGGCGTACCGGCCCCAAAAAACGCCTACCGCACTCCCGCCAGTTGAGTTCTCAACTTTTTTGTCGCTCTAAAGAGCGTATTCTTGGCAGTTTCTTCCGTGGTGTTCAGCATCTCGCCGATGGTGCGCAGGCGTAGACCTTGATAGTGTTTCAATTCGAAAACCATGCGCTCCCGCGGCGTGAGCTTGCTCAACGCGGCCTGGATCCTCTCGCCCAGAACTTTGCGGTCCAGTTCCTTCGCCGGATTAGAGAACGACCGGTTGTCTGAGACCGATGCCAGCGTATCGATCTCGTCGCCGCCGTGATCGACAATGACAGCCTGATCCTCGCGACGCGTCTTGCGGCGGCGCAGCTGGTCTAAACACAGATTGGTTACGATACGATAGATCCAGGTATAAAACGAGCATTCAAACCGGAAATTCCCGATGTACCGGAATGCCTTGAGAAATGCTTCCTGGTAGATGTCTTCTGCATCGTGCTCTGAACCGGTCAAGTGCAGCGCCAACCGCAAAACCTGCTGCTCGTATTGCCTGACCAAGGCATCGAACGCTACGCGCGAACCCGCCTGAGCCTCGCGGATCAATTCCATCTCAGGAGCACGGGCTTGCAAGCGCTCTGCGGCGCGATCCGGTCCGTCCATTGCTCTCGACGCAGCCATGCCTGAGGAAGATTGTACCTTCCTCGTGGCCGGCCAGGTTAAGCCGCCAGACGCCATGGTGTTCGAATGATAGCTAACAGCTTCTGATGCCATCGAAATGTGCTCCGGTGATTGAGAACTGTCGCATTCGAATAGACGTGGCAATCCAGTCTTTGTGAGCACCCGGAACATTGAACTCACCCGATACACTAGACAGATGAGCGAAACCCTCTTTCCCGGCTTTGAAACCCGCGCAGCCGGCCCCGCCGGGTGGTTCACAGCCCATTGCGACGGCGGTTCTCGAGGCAATCCCGGGCCGGCAGGCTTTGGCGCGGTAGTCGAAGACCCGCAAGGCCGCATCGTCGCCCGACTCAGTGAATACCTCGGTCGACAGACCAATAACTTCGCTGAATATAAGGGCCTTCTGGCCGTTCTTGCATGGGCAGTTGAAAACGGTGCAAAGCGTCTCCGCGTGGTTTCTGATTCCGAACTGATGGTTAAACAGATGAAAGGCCAGTACAAAGTGGCAAGTCCCGGTCTGCGTCCCCTATGGGACGAGGCCAAGCGCATGGCCGCCCGCCTCGAGCGCTTTGAGATGCGCCACACTCTGCGAGGCGGCAACAAGGAGGCGGACCAACTGGCCAATGAAGCTATGGACCTGGGAATGGGCAAACCACCGGCCAGTCCGGCAGCGACGCAAAGCACACCGAGGCCGTCGCCCCTTCAATCCAAACCAACTCCGGCCGGCGCGGCCTCAAAGCCTGGCCGGCAGATTTTGGAGGGCTACGTCAAAGGCGGGGTCGTGCATCTGCTGGAAGGGGAACTCCCGGATGGAATATTCGTGAAAATCATACGGAAATAAGGGTTCTATCAGAAGCACACTCACCGAGACTAATTCCTGTGCGCCGATACTAGGTCTTACCTCCCAGGTTATTGCGCCAGGTATGCCCTCCGCGCTCAAGCAAACGATCCGAGCAGTCCGGCCCCCAGGTTCCCGCAAAATAGTTAGGAAACACTTCAGGATTTTTAGCCGCCCATGCTTCAAGGATCGGCGTGTACAACGACCAGGTCGTCTCAACGCCGTCGCGATGCGCAAACAGCGTCTGGTCACCCAGCATTGCATCGAGAAGCAGCCGCTCGTAACCATTGGCGGTCGAAGCCCCGAAGGCTGCCGCGTAATCGAAATCCATATTAACCGGGCAGACCGACATGTTTGGCGTGTTGGGAACCTTGGCGCCAAAGCGCAGTGCAATTCCTTCATCCGGCTGAATGCGGATTGTGAGTAAATTAGGCTGAATCTCCTGGCACGGCCCGCCGGATTGCATACGATTGAAGATCAACAGCGGCGGCTGCTTGAATTGAATGCTGATCTCGGTCGCACGCCTTTTCATGCGCTTGCCGGCACGCAGGTAGAACGGCACTCCTGCCCAGCGCCAATTTTCAATCTGCAGGCGGACCGCGGCATACGTCTCTGTTCCAGACTCCGGGTTTACCCGCTCTTCGTCGCGATAGCCGACTACTTTCTGGCCTTGGACCACGCCCGGCCCATATTGGCCGCGCACCGCACTGGTGATCGGAATGTTCGGAATCGCCCGCCATACCTTGACTTTTTCGCGGCGTACGGCCTCAGCCTCAAAACTCGACGGCGGCTCCATGGTGACGAAGCTGAGCAGCTCCATGACGTGATTCTGAATCACGTCGCGCAGTGCGCCAGCCTTCTCGTAGAACGGACCACGTCCTTCGACGCCTAGTGTTTCGGCGGCAGTAATTTGCACGTGATCAATGTAATTGCGATTCCAGATGGGCTCAAAGATGCCGTTGCCAAAACGGAAGACCAAGATGTTCTGCACCGTCTCTTTGCCGAGATAGTGGTCGATTCTAAAAACCTGGCTCTCGTGAAAGACCGCGTTGACTTGATGATTCAACTCGCGCGCTGAATCGAGATCATGCCCGAATGGCTTCTCAATCACTATGCCAACCCGGCCGTGCTCCGGTTGCGCAAGGCCCTGCGTGCCCAGGTTCTCAATGATCGGGGTAAAATACTCTGGCGCAGTTGCGAGATAGAAAAGACGGTCCGGGCCAATATTCTTCTCTTGCGCGATCCGATCCAATTCGGCCTTTAGGCCGGCGTAGTGCGATGCGTCGTCGAAACTCAGCGCGTAATAGCTGATCTTCTTTGCAAAGTCGTCGAGCTTGGGGTCGGAATTATCTACATCGCCAAACTCAGTGATTCCTGAACGCATATCCGCGGCAAATTCATCGCCCAATGCGCGGCGCGCTACACCGACAATTGCAAAAGCTTTGGGCAGTAGACCCACTTGCTCCAAATGAAAAAGCGCGGGCAGCAGTTTGCGCTTGGTCAGGTCGCCCGAGGCGCCAAAAATCACCAAAATGCCAGGATTGGGGATGCGTTCGCCAGATTTTGGAACCTGGGAAAGGTCCTCTGGGCGTACTTTCATCTGCACCGTTGTTGCCATAATTTTCGTCCTCCGTCACAACTCACCCGATGGGCGCTGTAAAGATCGCCCAAGGGGATCTCGAGCCGTCGTTAGTCCTTCTTCACTGCATGACCGCCAAACGCATTGCGCATGATCGAAAGCATCCGGTCAGTGAAGTTGTTTTCTTCGCGCGAACGAATGCGGCGAATCAGCGACTCGGTGATGACGGGCGCGGATACGTTGAGGTCGATCGCCTCGAATACAGTCCAGCGGCCTTCGCCTGAGTCCTCGACATACGCTTCGAGCCCACTCAGCGTGGGATTTTTCGAGAGCGCGTCCGCAGTCAGGTCAAGCAGCCAACTGCGCACCACGCTGCCGAAGCGCCAAATCTGCGAAATCTGCGCAAGATCGAGATTCAGCTCTTCTTTTTTTTCCATGATGGTAAAGCCCTCGGCGAAGGCCTGCATCATGCCATATTCGATGCCGTTGTGCACCATCTTGACGAAGTGGCCAGCACCCGCCGGGCCGACGTGACCCCAGCCTTGATCTTTGGCGGGCGCCAGCGTTTCAAAGATAGGCCGCAGGTAATCGACAGCATCCTTATCGCCGCCAATCATCATGCTGTAGCCCTCTTTCAACCCCCACACGCCGCCCGAAGTGCCGACGTCAACGAATTGAAAACCCTTCGCAGTAACTTCTCTGTGATGGCGAATCGAATCTTTGTAATTTGAGTTACCGCCGTCGATAAGTATGTCGCCCGGGTTGAGCAGCGGTTCAAGCTTGGCGATGGTGTCGTCCACAGGCTTGCCCTGAGGCACCATGATCCAGATCGCCTTGCGGCCCTTGAGATTTTTCGCGAGATCGTCGAGCGACGAGACGCCGAGGTTGCCAGACGCTGTGAGCTTGGCAACTACGTCCGCGCTGAAGTCGAAGCCCACGACCTGGTGGCCGCCTAAACGCAGCCGCTCCGCCATGTTACCGCCCATCTTGCCGAGGCCAATCAATCCAAGTTGCATGTCGCTCTCCCTCTCAAATTTAAAGAACTCCCAAACTTTGCAAGTCCCTGCGTAACGCGTCCGCACCCGTGAAGATAACCGTTTTCATTCCCACTGAGGCAGCGCCGGCTGCATTCTCCGCACGGTCGTCAATGAATAAGATGCGATCCGGCGCAATGCCTAGGATATCTATTGCTCTGCGGTAGATAGGCGGCGCCGGTTTGCGCAAACCCAGGTAACACGAACTGAAAGCAAACTCAAAATAGGCACGCAAACCGAAGCAGTCAAAGCGGTACTCATTGGTTTCGCGCGCCTCGTTGTTCAATGCCCCCACTCTGAATCTATGGGATGCCACAACTTCCTTAAGGATTCCCAATGCGCCGTCAGGCAGCAGCAGAGACTGTGCGCAGACGGCGTCCAGAAAATTCTGGTGAGAAAATGAACGCGGCTCATAGAAGACCGCAGCATTCATATAATCTTCCGCCGAAATTGCATCTCGTTCCCACGCATCGTTGGGCGCCGCATGATGCGCTTCAAGCGCCGCAAGATCGAGATGAAATTGTTCTGCGACAGCCGCGCGTTCGCGGTGGTCCCAGCCATTGGTCAGCAAAACACCGCCAACATCGAAAAGGATAACGTCGAAGGGGAGCATCGGCGTCTCTAGCTCATCTCTCTGCGCGAACGCGCTATGTAGTTACTGGACTCTTACTCTGTGCGACTAAGTGACATCCCTCACTTATCGCGAAATAGTTGTTCTCTGCTGTTATCCCGGTTTATTGGTGCTCTCACCGCACTGATACTTGGCTTCTATAGCCATAACTTTTTTGAAGCGCCGAGTAAATCGAGGTTCGCCGGTGATGAACTTAGCTTTTAGAAATGCATGGACCAATTCGTATGCCAATGAGGTGCCAACTATGCGCGCCCCAAGGACCAGCACATTCATGTCGTCGTGCTCGACACCCTGGTGCGCAGAATATGTGTCGTGACACATGCCTGCGCGGATGCCGGGAATCTTGTTGGCGGCGACACTGACACCAACGCCGGAACCGCAGATGAGAATGCCGCGCCCCGCCTCACCGTTTCGAATCGCCTCGCCTACGCGCTCTGCAAAGTCGGGATAGTCGTCTTCCGGCTCGACTTTATAAGCGCCGAGATCGACGATTTCATGTCCAGCCTTGGCGAGATAGGCCCGCACATCTTCCTTGAGCGGGAACCCCGCGTGATCCGAACTGATGACTAACTTCACGATGACCTTTCTTTACTCTTAGCGGAGTTAGGAGACAGAGAATCGAGGACTTAGTTACAAACAACAGTCGCGACTAACTCCGCCCAAGGCCGCTAACTTTGCGTTGAATTATTTCTTCAACAACGCCTTGGCCCTTGCCGCAACATTTTCAGCGGTAAACCCAAATTCCTTGAGCACCGTTGGTCCCGGCGCGGACGCTCCGAAGTGGTCCAGTCCAATAACATCGCCGTCGAGGCCTACATATTTCCACCAGCCCTGCGTTGCCCCAGCTTCAACCGCCACCTTAGGCACTCCTGCCGGCATCACGCTGGCTTTATATTCAGCTGACTGCCCATCGAAAATTTCCCAACTCGGGAAGCTAACCACCCGAGCCGCGATTCCTTCTGCGGATAGCAACTTCGCAGCATCCATACAAGGCCAAACTTCTGATCCGGTTCCAATCAGCACCACCTGCGGATTGGCCACGTCTTCAAGGATGTAGGCGCCCTTGCTCACCCCGCCATATACGTCGTGTTTGGTTGGGTCAATGACCGGGAGATCCTGCCGCGTCAAGGCAAAGAAACAAGCCTTGTTGCGCTCCAGCGCCAGCCGCCAGCAAGCCGCAGTTTCATTCGCGTCTGCAGGCCGGAAATCTGTCAGGGCAGGTACGGCCCGCAGCATCATGAGTTGATCCACAGGCTGATGCGTGGGCCCATCTTCGCCGAGACCGATCGAGTCGTGGGTAAACACAAAGATGGAATGAATCTGCATCAGGGCAGCGAGCCGAATCGCCGGCTTGCAGTAGTCCGCGAAGCAGAAGAAGGTTGAGCCGAACGGAATCAGCCCACCGTGCGCCGCCATTCCGTTGACTGCTGCGCACATGCCAAACTCGCGCACGCCAAAGAAGATGTTTCGCCCCGCCGGATCGACGTGAAAGCTCGCGCCTGGCTTGAAAATTGTCTTCGTTGACGAAGTCAAATCGGCCGCGCCGCCAAAGAGCTCCGGCACCACGTCGGCAATGGCATTCATGATGGCGCCGCCCGCGTTGCGCGTAGCCTGCGGCTTGTCTGGCGGGTAGCTGGGGATGGCTTTTTCCCAACCCGCCTTGCGCTGATTCTTCTGTGTGCGATCAAACTCCGCTGCCAACTCGGGGAACGCTGAAGCGTAGCGCGCGAATAACTGCTTCCACTCCCCCTCGGAGGTCGCGCCGCGGTCGACAGCCTTGCGCCAATTAGCGAGTCCATCGTCGGGAACATAGAAACTTTGATCCTCGGGGAAGCCGAAAAACTTCTTTGTCGCAGCGGTGTCGGCCGCGCCCAATGCTTCGCCGTGCACCTTGTTGGTCCCGGCCTTGGGACTGCCATAGCCGATCACCGTACGCACGGCGATTATCGAGGGCTTGGTGGTCTCCGCCTTGGCTGCTTCGATGGCTGCTTCGATGGCCTTCAAGTCGTTGCCGTCGGCAACGCGCTGGGTGTGCCAGTGGTACGCCTTGAAGCGCTCCAGCACGTCGTCGTTGTAGCTAAGCTCCGTAGGCCCATCGAGCGAAATGAGATTGTCATCGTAAAACAAGATCAACTTGCCCAGGCCCAGCGTTCCCGCAAGCGCTGAGGACTCATGGGAAATACCTTCCATCAGATCGCCATCGCCGGCCAGCACATAAGTGTGGTGGTCCACAATCTCGAATCCAGGCCGATTGTATATAGCAGCGAGGTGTCTCTCCGCCATCGCCATGCCTACCGCCATGCCCAGCCCCTGGCCGAGCGGGCCGGTGGTCACTTCAACACCGTCGGTGTCCCCAAGTTCGGGATGCCCCGGCGTACGCGAATGCCACTGGCGAAACGCCTTCAAATCATCGATGGTCAGGTTATAGCCCGAGAGAAACAGCGAGGAATAAAGCAGCGCCGAGGCGTGTCCGTTCGACAAGACGAAACGATCGCGATCAACCCACTTCGAGTGCGCCGGATTGTGCTTCATCAACTTGTGGAAGAGCAGATACGCAATTGGTGCGCAGCCAAGGGGAGCGCCCGGGTGGCCGCTTTTGGCCTTTTCCACTGCATCCACTGCAAGGAGCCGCAACGTGTCGATAGACAATTCGTCAAGAGAGAGATCTGAGAGGATAGGCATATAAATCTGGTAAAAATCCTTTCAATAAAGTGCGCCCTGGTGCGAGCGAAATCTGTCAGTCTGCTTCAATTTTCACTTCGACATTCGAGCCAAGCCAGCGGCCCTGGTCGAGCCAGTGGAGAGTCCATGATAGACCACCACTCGTCTGCTTCGGAGCTGGGGAGAGATCGGCGCCGTAACCTGCACTGCCGAGGTTGCGGCTGGGAGTGACGTGCACCGTTTTCCAGTTATCGGCCGACCAGGTCACTTCAAAGCGGTTGTTGTCTAGGATTCGAAGCGTGTCGCCCGGCGCGATTTTTTGGATAGGGCGCAGCATGCTGTAAATCTCCAGGCCGCTGCGCAGCTTTTCTCGTCCCTCTTGCACGCAATAGCGCTGGTACACAGGTTCGATGCGGTCAAACACCTTGCCGTCGACCGCCGATCGCAGCAGCTTGAGATATTCTGCGTGAGCCCAAACCAGTGGCACCGCCGAACCGGCAGGTTGACCGAGCAGCAGGCTTTGCGCCGGGCGGTTGGCCTCGTCCCACACTTGCTCCGGCATCATTTGCCCCTGCGTGGCATAGCGCTCATAGGTTGCGATGAGTGGCGCGATATCGTTGCCTGCCGCCAATTCATAATGGGCTCGTTCGCCAGTCAGCAGCGGCCACACCCGCCCCTGGCCCCAGCCTTGAAACGGCCCTCCGTCGGGCCGCTGCCCGTAGCCATCCCAGTTGTAACGCAGCCAGCCCAGCCCTTGCGGCAGGCCTCGCTTGATGACCGCGTCGACCACTTTCAAAGAATCGATAATCAGCGGATCGTCAGCCCGTCGCACCCCGTAGCGAACCAGCTCAAGAAAACCGGCATCGATGATTTCGCGCGCTTCAAATTCGTAGCGGGTACCCGGCGGCCGATTTTGCACCCGAATCGTCTCAGTGCCACAGCCTTCGCAGGCGTAAGCCTCGCCCTGTTCCGGCGGGCGTATACGCATGTAGTGCCGCTTCACAGACGGCAGCAGAACTCCGTCGTTGGTGACCGTCCAGTCTTCAAGGTGGCGCTCAATCCAGTCGGCAAATTCCTCGAGAAACACCGCCATTTCCATCGAATCATGGGCTCGGGCTATTTCAGCAGCGCAGATCAGGCCAGCGATCACCGCAGCCAGCGTGGAGGGCGAGTAGCCAGCGTTTTCTTCCCAGCGCTCCTGATGGGTGATGGGTGCATACTGCACCAGGAAACCGGCCGCCCGCTCCACAAACGGGAAAATATCCATTTCGCCGAGCCCGTTGCCCTTCCACAAACGCCAGGCGAGAATGATGGGAAACGCGACTTCGTCGAGTTGCACGCCGGACCAGTAGGGCCGTCCATCGACCCAGAAATTCTGGGCGAAACCACCGTCTGGCTTTTGCGTACAGGCCAGGTAGACGAGGGCTCGCCGCGCCGTCTCCACCCGCCCGCAGGCCAACAGCGCGGTGGCAGTCTGCACCATGTCGCGGGTCCAAACCAGGTGGTATCCGCCCAGGTCGTCGTCACCGTGCACCTGTCCCCAGGGAATGGAGGCTGAAGCCACGAACGCACCCGAGAAGGTTTTGTCTTCGTGGGCCAGCAGCACATTATGGCTGGCGCGCATGAGTTTGCCGCCATCGCAGGCCTTGACGGCGAGCCATTCGGGGTTAGCCGCGCGATGCCATTGCTCGAGGAAACGTGCCCGATGCTGGTCAAACGGCATCGCCAGGGCGCTCACCGTCTTCTGTAAAGCGGTGTGATTGCCTTCGCCAAGACCGATGGCCAGCGTAAACTCGCGCGCCCCATCCTGGCCCGCTGCGCCGAGATTGAGTTCGCCCATCAAGGCGATGTTTCCGCCAACCGCTGAGCCAAATTCCCAATCCATATTGAAGTCATCAATGAGGTCGTGCCAACCGTCGCTGGCGCCGACAAAGCCGCAACTCACTCTCGAAAAGCCGCAACTAGCGCCCATCGCCAGCGACCAGGGATCTTTCCACGCCAGCAGCATCTTGTGTCCTGCCAGGTCGAGCGCACGGCCGGTGTTGCCGGCTCCTCCGCCGCTCAAATGCGGAGCCAGCAGCGCATAAACCTTGAGCCGGGGAAGCAGATCTTCGTGACCCTCAAGGCGCACCCGCGTCAGCACGACACTATGGTGCGGATCGCAGATGATCTCCTTGATCAGTGTGTAGCGTCCGTCGGGATCGCGGTTTGTATAGCGCACGCCCAGAGCTTCAGGGTGAATGTACTCGAAGGTGGTCAGAAGGTCGCGCTTTTCTTCGTGGGCAAACGTCTGCCCGTCGGTGACCAGAAACTCCATGTCCCGCACCTGGGCACTGTCGATGGTGGGGTGATAAATCTCGTTAAGCACGCCATGCGAACACGTAAACCACACGCGGCTCGATGCCGAATAGGCAGTTCCGACGGCATCTTTAACGCTCGACGTCCAACGCGGCTCAAGGCCGGGGCCGCCAAATGCGTGGCCTTGCTGCTCAAGCCAGCGGTAATTCAGCTGCTCACTCACAGTTTCGCACCGAATTTTGTAACATCACGATCGCCGAGCCATTCTTCCTGCCTCTTCCGTTAAGAACACTCTAGGGATGTTTGGGGCTCCCAAAAAGTTTCGATGTTGAATTAGTTCGCACCTTGCACCCGCATTCGAGCATCCATCAAAACAGAGGGCCCCGCCGCGGGTGTGAACTTCAGGTTACCGTGGCTGCGAGGCGCTAAGCTTTCGCCCTAACACTATAACCACAAACACCCTGTTCTGATCTGAACAGAATCCCAACGGCTTGTGGTCAAAACAGTACAATTCGATCTGAGGAGATTTGCTATGGCTTATGAGCTTCCCCCGCTTCCTTACGACTATGCTGCCCTCGAACCACACATCGATGCCGAGACGATGCATTTACATCACGACAAGCACCACCAGGCTTACATCACCAATGTCAACGCCGCGTTGGCCAATCATCCCGACCTGGCTGCCAAATCAGTCGATGATTTGCTGCGCGATTTGAACAAAGTTCCTGAGGACGTCCGGACTGTGGTTCGCAACAACGGCGGCGGCCATTCGAATCACACCGCATTTTGGAACCTGATGGGACCGACCGGCAGCAGCGGTGTGGGCGGCCCACCCAGCGGCGCAATCGCCGAGCAGATCGCCAAAGACTTTGGTGATTTTGACACCTTCAAGAAGACGTTCAACGAGACCACAGCGAAGCAGTTTGGCGCTGGCTGGGGCTGGCTGGTCTTGCAGGACGGCAAGCTCAAGGTCATCACCACAGCCAACCAGGATTCCCCGTTGAGCCAGGGACTCTATCCCATCCTTGGCAACGACGTCTGGGAGCACGCCTACTACTTGAAGTACCAGAACAAGCGCCCCGATTATCTGGCTGCCTGGTGGAACGTGGTCAACTGGGTCGAAGTAAACAAGCGCTTCGCCGTCGCAAAGGGTTAAGTACAGAGAGTTAAGTACAGGGACCAGGGATCAGCGCTTGGCGAAAGCCGGGTTCCTGGTCCCTTTTCTTTAATCTCAAGCACTACTCCCAAAGCGCAAGTCCCCAGTCCCGAGCCCATAGTCCATGTGCTCAACAACCCCTCGCCCCGTTTCGCGTCTAATCTTGCAGCGCGATGCAAAAACTCGTTGGCATTTTTAGTTCATATCTCCCGCTGTCACTGCTTGCCTTGATCTTGGGCGTTGCTCCTTTGTCCACGTCGGCGCAGTCAGGCAATTTCACCGTCAGCCAGAACGGCAAATCCGTCGGCACGGCCAGCTTCAGCTTCTTGAGCAAGCCGGATGGTTTCGACTCCACGTCCGTAGTCCGGGTCACGATGCAGGGTTTGGATTACGCCCTCTCGAAGACCGAACAGTTGACCGCCTCAAATCAACTACGCCATGTGCAACTCAGCGCGACGGTCAACAACACCGCCGTCAACGTCACGGCCGCTCCTGACGCAGCGCAGATTTTGATGAATACTTCCGCCAGCGGGCACAGCAACACCACACGACTTGAGGCTCACACTTCCGCTGTCTTTTTGCCGGATTTTGATCCGGGCGCTCTCGAAACTTTACTAGCTCTCGCAGTGACCAACAACAATCGGGACATCTGGGCCATCGTCCCTAAAAATGCCGGGTCGATCGTGCCCATACAGTTGGCTACGTATCCAGATGAACAAGGCAGCCTCGATGGAAAACCGATCGCCGTGCATCATTTGATCGCCACGATTGCAGGTGCGACCACCGACCTTTTCTCCGGGCCTGCGAATGAGCTACTACAGGCTGAATTACCGCAACAGGGCTATGCATTGGTTCGCAAAGGATTCGTGCTGAAGCCTCCTTCGAAGCCGTTCGCTCCGCCGACACAATCTACCTCAGGACAGGACACGCCTTGAATCAAACCGCCCGACCCGCGGCGACCGCGGAAGCCCACGCCCACTGAAAATTGAACCCGCCCAAGTGACCGGTGACGTCCACCGCTTCGCCTATAAAAAATAAGCCGGGGACAGTGCGGGTCTCCATGGTCCGCGCCTGTAAATGATCCGTAGCAACGCCGCCTGCAGTGACCTCCGCCTTCTCGAAACCTTCCGTGCCAACGGGATGAAAATCCCAGCGGTGCAACCGCTGTTCGCATGCCGCGAGCGCGGCGTTGGACCAACCCGTCGGTGCGCCTGCCTCGGCCAGAAACGACGCCAACCTCTGCGGCAGCACAGCACGCAATGCCTGCCTGAGGCCGGCGAAATCGCGTCGCGATCGTGGCTCGGTCAGCGGCTTCAATATCCCATTCACCTCAGGCGCAAAATCGACGGTGAGCGGTTCGCCCGGTCGCCAATACGACGATGCCTGCAAAACCGCCGGCCCGCTAAGGCCGCGATGCGTAACCAGCATCTTCTCTCTGAATCTGGTTCCCCCGCATGCGTAGGCGATCACATCCGCGGCCACCCCGGCCAGATCCGTCCAGCCCGCCTCGTTGCCGCCGAGCAGCAACGGAACCAAGGCAGGACGCGGCGGAACGACCGCCAGATTGAACTGGCCCGCCAGCTCGTAAGCCAGGCCACTCGCCCCCATCTTGGGAATCGATAACCCGCCCGTCGCCACCACCAGGGCTGGTGCCGCAAACGCACCCAGAGAAGTCTCGACGCTAAATCCGTGACTCGCACTTTCGACCCTGACGTTATGGGCGTTGAGCAGGATCTCTACCTTGCCCAGGGCACACTCCGCGAGCAGCATGTCGAGAATGGCGCGCGACGAGTGATCGCAGAAGAGTTGCCCCAGCGTCTTCTCATGCCAGGGGATTCCGTATTTCTCTACAAGCTCAAGAAAGTGATGCGGCTGGTAGAGCGACAAAGCCGACTTCGCAAAGTGAGGATTTTCAGACAGGAAGTTTTCAGGCGAGCAATGCTGATTGGTGAAGTTGCATCGCCCACCGCCCGAGATAAGGATCTTCCGCCCCGGCTGTCCGTTGTGTTCGAGCAGCAGGACGCGTCGGCCGCGCTGGCCGGCCACTGCGGCGCACATGAGCCCCGCAGCGCCGGCCCCCAACACAATTACGTCGAATTGACGCGGTGCCGTCGCCATTCGCTCCTTTGCCGCTTTCCTTCGCCTCGATGTCTCAGTGCCCTCGACCGCATTAGCCAGCCTATCCCAGGGACATTTCGCACTCTCGAAAATACAGCACGCTAATTTCGCAGGAAAGAGTTTGCGGCTCGTCTATACGTCTTGTGCGCAAGCATACGATTCATTGAGCCTGTCGGGCATGCTACATTCCATCGTCCCTGAACATCGGATGCGGAATCAGCTTGCTATAGTCTTCCTGATGCGCACCATCGAGACACGCCTCGATTATGCGGTGGCCGAGAGGAGCGAGTTCCGGCACTTGAAACTGTTTTAATTCGCGCGCAAAGAATTCCCGCCATTGGCGCGCGCCTTCCACATATACATCCATGCCGCCCTGAATCTGTTCTTCAATGCGTAGAAACACGCGGGGAATCATGGAGCCCTCGACGCGTAGTTGGTGCGGAATGTATCCCAGTAGCGGACATATCGCCTCGCCAACCTGTTCGCGGCCAAATTTAGCGCTGCCGCGGCGAGCCAGATATTCACGCGCGATCCACTCTGCCATAAAACCAACCTTCCACGCACCGATGTGTTGATTGGGGATCAGGACGTAGCGCGTCTCGGGTGTCTCGACGATTTGCCGCAGCAGCAGATTTGCCTGGTCCACTCGCCGGCCAGTCGCAAATGCCCAATACGAGCCCACTCCCTCTGACTGCATCTCTTTGCCCTTTTGCGTTTGAATGCTGGGATTGGCGTGACCGCGTGGGGCAACCAGTCGCCATAGCCAGGCCAGCGCCGGGCTAAGCACATGCATCATGGCCAGGATTCCGTAGAGTTGGCTGTCCCGATGCGTAGCAGGACAGCGAACACCAAAGCTGCGCACGTCCACCGCCTTGGGGCCGCCCGCAATATCTTCAAGCAATCGACGCGGCAAAATCACTCGCGGATTCGTGCATAGTTTGCCCGGCGAATCCTCAACATGTTCCCATGTCAGGCATGTGCCGCCGGGAACGATATAGTGGTTTAGAAAAATCAGCGGCTCCGGCGGATCGATGCAGAGGCGTTCCAGATTCGGCGCTGTCCCGTAGCTGTGAATGTGGTCGACGCGCACGAACCACGCATTTTCAGCGTCCGCTATTTTGAGCCGGCCGTGCTTGTCCTGGTAGCTGGGATGCGCGCACGCCATGTCGTCAGCAATGGGGCGCAGGTGGCAGGCCTCAGGCAAATTGAGGGTGCGCTCTTCTTTCGTGATGACATTGCGGCCGATGAGCAGACGGCCATCTTCCATGCGGTGGATGTGCTCAGTCATCTCGCTCTTGCCGCCACCGCTAGCTCCCTCATGCATCAATACCAGTTGATTTTCGTATGGAGTTACGACCGCGACTGCGGCACAATGATTTGTCGTCCATCCCTCGCGCTCGCCGATGTCAAGCAGCATCGAATAGACGCCCTTCTTTGCGCTGGGGCCGGGATAGAGATTGTAGGCAAACACTTCCTGGTGCGTCGATGTGCGGTCATGCACCACGATCTGCTGGCCGCTGAAATGGGTATGTCTGAAAGGCGGGGCAACGAACAGTACGCCGCCACTGACTTTGAAATCCGCCGGTACCTGGCTGCGCGGGATCATTCCTTGCAAATCCGCCAGTGCCGCTGCAAAAAATGCAGCTTGCCGCGGAACGATGAGCAGCGACCCGTAGCCCAGCGCATCGGTGCCCGCGTAGAACGGCATCGCGACTAGTTCCTGCGTCTTGAGCCAATCGAGCGTCTGCTGGCGCGTTTTATCGAATGTCTCGCCAAACCGTTGCTCGTAGGTCGGCTTGTCGGTCGGCAGCGTATCGCCGATAACCATCGCGTCCGGGTCGCGCCGCCGCATCGAGGGGTCAGGGAAATTGATCGCGAGACCATTGCGCGCTTTGGTTACGACTGCCTCAATGATGCGGATCATGCTATTGGATTGGCCCAAGGGATTTTCAGGAACGTGAAAAACGGCCTCATAGACGCCGTGATCGTCGCGATTGCCTAGCCGCCAGTCAGTTGTGCCCGTAGCCCGGCCCAGCGCCCAGTCAAGGAGCTGCGTGCGATTCTCTGGCGTCTGCACCAGCGGGGCCGCACTTAGTACTTCGCGTACATGCGGCGGCAAATTCAACTCGGCCCAACTGGATTGGAAATCGATGAGAGGTTTGCTCATTACGGCGGTGGACATAAGTGCTCACTTTCCGGGGCGAGGATGGTGCTCAAAAAGTCTTTGCGGCCAAAGAAACCACACCCTTTTATCTCATCTACAGACACACTTGGCAGTGCGCTCTATCACGATTGATGAGCCGAATTCGCGGTCAGCCTAAGGGGAATCTTTCGCGCACCAGCGCCAGCGCTTGCTGCTCTGTCTCAATGACGCCTTCGAGTTGCGCATCTTCAACTGCTCGCAGCATCTCTTTGAACTGCGCGCCCGGCTTGTACCCCTCGGCAATCAATTCGCGCCCGGTAATCAATGGCTTCGGCCGCACTGCTTCCTCGGACATTGCTTGGTAGCGCTCTCGCACAAAATTCCAGATGTCCAGATTTGCGTGCGCCGCCATGCAATCCATCCGATGCAGCGCTAGATGTTCGTCGAAGCGGTCGAGGCGAAAAAAACGCTTCAACGTCGAAGCTTTCATGCGCGGCGCATCGGCGAAGCGCATGTGATTGTCTATGAGGGCGAGAATCTGCTGCGCCTCGTCGTTGGAGAATCGAAAACGGCGGCAAATGTCCGCACCCACCGCGACGCCCACTTCAACGTGGCCGTCAAAGCGAATCCGATCCGGCGCCACGCGAAACGTCGGCGGCTTGCCCACGTCGTGCAAGAGCGCGCCCCACGCCAGCGTAAGTTCGCAACCCGGCTGCAATTGCTCGAGTAGCATCAGGGTATGCGTCCACACATCGCCTTCCGGATGGTACTGCGGCGGCTGCTCGACGCCCTTCATCTTTGAGACTTCAGGCAGAACCTGTACGAGCAAGTCGGTCTGATCGAGCAGCTCAAATGCCCTTCGTGCGTGGCCCTCTGTCAGCATTTTGCTCAACTCGTCGCGCACGCGTTCACGGCTCACTGCGTGAATGCGGCCCGCGAGCTTGCGCATCGCGGCGAATGTAGCTGGCTCTATTTCGAAGCTGAAACGGGCCGCAAACCGCACTGCCCGCAATAACCGCAGATGATCTTCCTCAAATCGCTTCTCCGGCTGACCGATCGCGCGCATCGAGCCCGCATCGAGATCTGCCAACCCGCCCACGTGGTCGATGACCGCAGCGCGCAACCCCTCTTTCGATTTTTCGCCATAAGCGACACCAGGCGCAGCCGAACGCCCTGCGGTCGGCGATGCCGCGAGTCGCAACGGGTCCAACAGCAGCCCATTGATGGTGAAATCCCGTCGCTGCACATCTTCTTCCGCGCTGGTCGTGTACCGCACCTCATCGGGGTGCCGGCCATCTGAATAAACCCCGTCGGACCGGAACGTCGCCACCTCGGTCAACACAGACGGCAGGGGAGTATCTCGCCCTTCGGGCGCGCAAGCTGCATCTGCTGCATCTGATTCGTCGCACGTAGCTACCAGCACCACGCCGAAGTGCGCGCCGACAGCAAACGTCCGTGGAAACATAGCTAGCACGACATCGGGCGTTGCCGACGTGGCCACGTCATAATCCTGCGGCGCGCGGCCCAGCAGCAGGTCGCGCACGCAGCCGCCGGCAAGATACGCCTCGAATCCAGACGCCCGCAGTTTGCTGAGGATGGTCAAGGCCGCTTCGAATTGAGGAGATGTCGTCAACATCACTCGCTTCAGAGTAATCCGTTTCAGGTGCGAGATTCGAGACCGTTAAACTAGATGCATGACGCGCGGCCTCATCCTCGGCATTGAAAGCTCCTGCGACGAGACCGCCGCTTCGGTGGTCGAGCGCGGTGCGCGCACCCTTTCGTCCGTTGTTGCCTCGCAGATTGTCACCCACGCGCGCTATGGCGGAGTGGTCCCGGAACTGGCCAGTCGCGAGCACCTGCGCGCCATCGTACCCGTAGTGCGCGCCGCACTCGCCAAGGCCAACGTCACGCTCGCTGACCTCGATGCCATCGCCGTCACCAGCGGCCCCGGACTCGCCGGAGCGTTGCTGGTCGGGATCACCTATGCCAAGGCCCTCGCCTACGCCCAGGGGGTCCCGCTCATCGCAGTCAACCATCTCGAAGGCCACATTCACGCAGTGCTGCTCGAAGAGCGCCAAAACGCACGTGCCGGTGAGGCTTCTGCCGACGAAGACGCCCTGGCGCTGGTCGTTTCCGGCGGCCACACCCACCTATATCTTGCGCAGCATGCTGCTGATGGCTGGACGTATTCCCTCATCGGGCGCACCGTCGACGACGCGGCGGGGGAAGCCTTTGACAAGGTAGCCAAACTGCTTGGCCTGGGCTATCCCGGCGGTCCCTGGATCGATGCCCTGGCTCGCTTTGGCAATCCACTCGCCGTGCCGTTCTCGTTTGCACGAATCAAAACCAAGATGCATTTGCTGGGAAAGGCGCCGCGCACTAAAGCTGCTAAAACATCGCCCATCGCCGACCTCGATCCCCAGTTTCTGTTTTCATTTTCGGGAATCAAAACGGCCGTCCTGCGTTACGTCGAGTTGCACAATCTGCGCGACGAGGCCGCAGAGCGTGTGACGCGCATGCACGGCACTGTTGCCCCGCCGCAGACAAAAGAAGATGCTCTGGCACTCTGCCCACAGGCCACCCTCGACCTCATCGCCAGTTTCCAGCACGCCGTGGTGGGCGACCTTGTGAAGAAGACCTTCGCCGCTGCCGAATCGCTCGGTTCCACACGCATTCTCGTCACCGGTGGAGTGGCTGCCAACCGCGAGTTGCGCACCCGATTTACTGCGGAAGCGGCGCGCCGAGGGCTGATAGTGGCATTCCCCACCTTGGCTCTTTCTACCGACAACGCCGCCATGATCGCCGCCGCCGCATGGCCGAGGTTCCAGGCTGGCGATTTCGCGTCTGAGGATTTGGCCGCCAATCCATCGCTGGCCCTCCAATGAATGGATGAGTGCGGTGTCAGGGTCGCAGAGCAGCAGCGACAGAGCTTCGCTGTTACAACAACTTACCGGGCCGCGGCCCCATTATCCCCGCTGCTACAATCGGAGAGGCCAAACCGCGCCGTGATTCGGCCGTACTCATGCGCGCCAGATCCGGCCGTACTCATGCTCGCCAGACTCGTACTCATGACTGACAAGTTCGACCCACACCCGATGCCTCTTCATCTCTTCAACACACTCACCGGACATGTAGACCTGCTCGTTCCTTCTGACGGGCAGACTCTGCGCATGTATGCCTGCGGTCCGACCGTCTATGACTACGGCCACATTGGAAACTTCCGCACCTTCCTCCAAGTCGATGTGCTGCGGCGGTTTCTCTTGCTCAGTGGCATGAAGATCAAGCATGTCATGAACATCACCGACGTAGACGACAAGATCATTCGCAACGCGGCGGCTGCCGGCGTCTCGATTGGGGAGTATTCGGCGCAATATGTCGATGCGTTTTTTGAGGATATTGACGCTTTGCGCATCGAGCGACCAGACCAGATCGCGCGTGCCACTGAACATATCCCGCGCATGGTCAAGCTCGTCGAGCAACTGGCTGAGGTTGGCTCGGCCTACCGCACCGAAGATGGATCCTGGTACTTCCGTCTCTCCTCCTTTCCCGAATACGGCAAGTTGAGCAAGAAAGACCTGTTGGGCATGGAAGACGGAGCACGGGTCGATGTCGACGAGTACGAAAAGGACTCCGCCCGCGACTTCGCGCTTTGGAAAGCAGCCAAGCCCGGTGAGATGGCCTGGGATACGGCGATCGGGCGAGGCCGGCCCGGATGGCACATCGAGTGCTCGGCGATGTCGATGGAGTTTCTAGGCGACAGTTTCGACCTGCACGCCGGGGGCGAGGACCTGATGTTCCCGCACCACGAAAACGAGATAGCCCAAAGCGAAAGTGCAACGCACAAACCGCTTGCCCATCATTGGATGCATGTGCGCTTTCTGCTGGTCGATGGGCGCAAAATGTCAAAGAGCGAGGGCAATTTTTATACCCTGCGCGATTTGCTGGTGAAGGGCTACAAAGCTTCGGCTATCCGCCTGGCGCTGATTTCCGTTCCATACCGGCACCAGCTCAATTTCACTTTTGAAGGCCTCGTTGAGGCTACCAACGCCATCGAACGCCTGCGCAACTTTCATCAAAGGCTGACGGAGGGTAAGTTTGCGCCCGGTCAGGATGCTCAAATTCAGGCTGCCGCAGTCAAAGCGCAGGATGGATATATGGCTGCGCTTGCCAATGATCTAAACACCGCCGAAGCGCGCGCGCCGATCTTCGATCTGCTCCGAGCCTCAAACACCGCGATCGACCAGGGCCGGTTTTTCTTGGACGACCGAGACGCAATATTGCGGGTTCTGGCCAGCTTCGACGCAGTATTCGACGTGATCGCAGATCATGATGCTGAACCGACGCGCCGTGCAGTGGCATGGGCCGAGCAGGCCGGCCGCCTCGCCGATGTCGCGTCCACGCTACTGGCTCGCCAATCGCTGAGCGATGAGGCTGTCGACGCCCTGGTTGCGGAGCGTACATTGGCCAAAAAGCAGCGCAACTTTGCGCGGGCCGACCAGATTCGCAACGAACTTGCTGAAAAGGGCATCCTTATTGAAGACTCAAAAGACGGCGTACGTTGGAAGCGTAAGTAGGTAGTCGCAGGTTAGTTGGCAGGAGGTTTCCCCATGGAAGCAAACGAAGCTCAGGAATTACAGGAACATGCCGAGCATGGCTCGCATGAGTCCGCGATGCGTCCGGTGGCCTTTACCATGAGCGTACTGGCAGTGATGGTCGCGGTGACGACGGTGCTTGGTCATCGTACGCACACCGAGGCGGTACTCGATCAGAACAAGGCCACGGACCAGTGGAATGAATACCAGGCTCATAAAATCCGCGCCAACGACACAGCGCTAGCGACCGACCTGCTCAGCGTCGTAACCATCTCAGACAAAAACGCAGCAGCCAAGATTGAGAAGTCGTACGCCGACCATCAAGCCAAGTGGGCCGACCAAACTAAAGACGATAAAGAAAAAGCGGATGCGCTCGAGACCAAGGTCGAGCAGGCTGAGGCCCGCGCAAATCGCTTCGATCTTGCTGAGGCATTGCTCGAAATCGGCTTGGTGATCACTTCGGTCACCCTTCTGACCCGCAGCCGCGTTTACTGGTACCTCGGAATCGTGTTCTCGATTGCAGGCATTGTTTCAGCGCTCTCTGTGCTCACACTCAAGTAGGCCGCGAAGCCGTCGTCGTCGGGCGAGTATCAGCCGTGGTAGACTTGCCGCGCAATGAATGCTCGCCTTGCGATCACGCTTTTTTTCTGCGCCACTCCGTTACTGGCACAAGCTCCTGCGGCAGCCGTCGTTCACTCCAGCGACCTGGGATTCAGTTACAGTGTGCCGTCCGACTGGGAAGCGGTCGATGCGCGGACCACGCTCCCTGGGGTGCAAGAGCAAGTCACCAAAAACGCCGCTACCGAGGAAGAAAAGAAAGGCATCGCCTGCGTTCAGATTGCCCTGACGGCCCGCCACGGTGAACCCGCGTCGGTGATGGTAGTGATGGCATTGCCCTTCGACTGCTTCGGCCAGGTGATGACAGACAAGGACTTGCCCGGATTCGCCGAGGGCGCCTCGGAAGGTCTCAAGTCATCCTTCGACTTCTCTGATCCAGTGTTTGGATCCTATTCGTTAGGAAGCCATAGCATGTGGATTGAACGCGCTAAGGGAAACCCAAAAGATCATCCGGAATTGAAATATACCGTTGAAATAACCTGCAGCCTGCTGAAGAAGAGCGCTGTGTGCTGGATGGCCATGGCCGCGAATGAGGCTGCGCTGCGTACGTTTGAAAACGGGGCTGTCGCACTTGATGGAGACGCTCAACCAGCCTTGGTTCCTGTTTCTTCGTTCGACAAAAAACCAGGCTCTTAAGGGCACAAGCCTACTCCGCCACACAGATTGCGGCCGGCGCTACCCTTTCTTTAACGTCGAGAGCAAAACCCAACGCGAAATTGGGCTGGTGCAAAACGCATCAAACCCGTGCTATCCTCGGGCCAGCAGGGTCCATGCTGAAACGCACTTCAAATGCCATGCCAGCCATGCCAGCCGCAAAGCGCTGGTCGCGATCGCGCGCGCGTTGCATTTGCCCCCGGCGTCATCTGCGCGTGCTGCCTACCCGCACCCGGCCTAGCCTCTTCGGCGGCGATTAACAACCAGCTTACCCTCTCTCGTTCTGCGGACTCCAAGCGGGTCTCTGAAATTGAACACCCTTCCTGACAGGGTTGTGGCTGTGCCCTATCTCCAGCCACGAAACGAATCTGACGAGGAGTAGAAAATGACTAAACAAGAATTGCACGCACAATTCGGACCAAAGCTTGTCTGTTCGCTTCCCGGGCCCAAGGCCAGGGCAGCGGTTGAGGCCGATGACAGGCTCATTTCGCCTAGCTATACGCGCTCCTATCCGCTTGTCGCCCTGCGCGGCCGCGGAACCCGCGTTGAGGACGTAGACGGCAACGAGTTTCTCGACTTCGCCGCCGGAATCGCCGTGACCTCCACCGGCCACTGCCATCCTGAAGTTGTCGCGGCGATTCAAAAGCAGGCTGCCGAATTGATTCACATTTCAGGCACCGATTTCTTCCATGAACCCCTCACCGACCTTGCCGAAAAGCTCTCTGCCATCGCGCCGATGCCTGGCCCGCACCGCTTCTTCTATGGCAACTCGGGTGCCGAAGCGGTTGAGTGCGCGCTGAAACTGGCGCGCTATCACACCGGCCGGCAGCAGATTATTTCATTCTTCGGTGCATTCCACGGACGTACCATGGGCGCACTGTCGCTGACTGCCTCGAAGCCCCAGCAAAAGCGCCGCTTTTCTCCTCTGGTTCCGGGTGTAACTCACATCCGCTACCCCTACGCGTACCGTGGCTGTTCCGGTGGGCCACAAGCTGAAGAGGCATTCAGCATGGGCTGCGCTCGCTATATCGAAGAGAAGCTTTTCAAGACCATCCTCGCACCGGAAGAAGTTGCAGCCATCTTCATCGAGCCTATCCAGGGCGAAGGCGGCTACGTCGTCGCACCCGACAACTTTCTGCGTGAACTGCGCAAGATCTGCGATCGTCACGGCATCCTCCTGGTCGTCGATGAAGTGCAATCCGGCGCAGGCCGTACCGGTAAGTGGTGGGCTATCGAACACTCCGGCGTGCAGCCCGACATCGTCTGCATGGCCAAAGGCATCGCTAGCGGAATGCCGCTTGGCGTCTGCATGAGTCGCGCCGAGATCATGGATTGGGTTCCCGGCTCGCATGCATCCACTTTTGGCGGCAATCCGATCAGCATCGCCGCGGCCCTCGCTACCATCGAGATTTTGGAGCGCGAAGGCATCAGCAACGCGGCGCGTGTCGGCGAAATGATGCTGGAACGTTTGCGCGGCTGGAAACAGACCCATCCGATGGTCGGCGATGTCCGCGGGCGGGGCCTGATGATCGGCGTCGAACTGGTTAAAGATAAAACCACGCGTGAACCCGCGACCGCTCTACGCAATCGCATCGAGACCCTCGCCTTCGAACGCGGCCTGATGATTCTGGGATGCGGCGAAACATCGATCCGCCTTTGCCCTTCGCTGATGGTCACAGAGAATGAGGCCACCGTCGCGCTCGACATCCTTGAGGATGCCTTGACGCAGGTAGAAAAAGAGCACGCACACGCTGGGGAATTAGCCGTCGCAACCGCTTGATCAACAAACCAAACAGCAACGCCGCGCCCCTCGAATCAAGGCCAGCGCGGCATTGCTGTTTGCGCCCAACGCTCCTCACGGCAGACAATGGTTTGCCATGGAAATAATGAGGCGAATGAAAGTGGCGTGGCTTGAACACGCGCTTGCAGGCCTGGGTCGTCTGGCCGATATTCGCGGCCGGACGAGCACTCTTCCTGCTCATCTCGTGACCGGCATCGATGGCGAAGATGCCGTGTTCTTTTATCTTCTGCGCAAGGGCTATACCGTGGTCGCGCGGCGTTGGTCATCGGGGGACGTGCCCGGCGACATTGACCTGATCGCCTGGCATGGATCGATGCTTTGCTTCATAGAGGTCAAAACTAGGACAGCGCGCGACTTGACTCCTGCACAAACAGCCGTCGATAGCCAAAAGCGCAGAGTCTTGCGACGACTAGCTCGCCGCTATATCCATCACATGCCGCAAAAAACTGCACCGCCTGTGCGCTTCGACGTAATCAGTGCTTACCTGGTGCCCGGTGAGGCAAATGAATTTCAACACTTTGAAGCGGCGTTTGGCTGGAACGAACTTGAACGCGATTAACCCTGCGCGTCGACGAACTCCTCATGCCACGCCATCTGAATCGCCTCGAGGCGAGACTCATTTGACTTGGCCGCGTCATCGGCAAAGCCTTCCAGTTCAGTCACGTAGCGCAGCAGATCGGTAAACCGCACCGTAAGCGGGTCGATGTCGGGAAATTTTTCCTGCAATTGAATTCCTATTTCCTCAACGTCCGTCCACATGATCTCTCGCGGCATTGTTACTTTCCTTCCGCCATCGCCAACGGCTTGCCTTCCGATGTGTAATTGCGATTCCATTTAGGAATCTCGACCACGTAGTTGCCTGGCTTGGTGATGACTGCCTGGCAGCCAAGTCGGGAGTTGAGTTGCTGATCAGCGGCCATGTCCATGCGGTCTATCTCGTCGTCATCCGCCTCGCTGATGCCCTCCTGATCCTTGATCCACAAATGGCAGGTGGTACAGGCGCACACGCCGCCGCAGGCATGGTCGAGAAAAACGTCGTTATTTTCTGCGACATCGAGAAACGACATCGGCTTGCCGTGGTGCTCGTAAGGCATGGTGCCGAACTCGAATTCAACCGTCTTGCCTTCAGGCATGAATGTGACGCGGACCAACTTTTCGGGGGGAATATTTTTTGTAGTCGCTTCGCTCATACTATCCGTCCTTGCCGGCATTCAATTCCGGCCAACAGGTTTACTTGAATTCCGCACGCGCCATGGGATGAGGTGCAGTCACTTCCTCGCCCAGCTCGTCGCTTGCATTGTCCATCGTCTTTCCGCGAATTGCGGTTGTGACTGCCGCATCCATCATCAACTCTGCGAAGCGTCGCGTCGCCTGATCTAGCCCTAGCGTCGCGTCGCGCAGAGCAGCCAGGTCATCGCCCTGCTTCACTGCCGCCAGCCGATCACGCGCCGCCTCAATCGCCGCCTGCTCCTCGCCACGCAAGTGTTTCCATGCGGGACTTTCTGGCGCTCGCTCGACGGCTGACAAAATCGTATCTGCCTCATTGCGCGATTCAATCAACTGACGCTTGGCAAAGTCTTCTTCCGCGTGATCAAACGAATCCAGGATCATGCTTTCGACCTGCTCGTCCGTCAGGCCATACGTGGCCTTCACTTCAATCTGTGCTGCCAGCCCGCTGCGCTGCTCGCGCGCGGACACCTGCAAGATTCCGTCCGCATCGATTAAAAATTTTACCTCGATACGCGGCAGTCCAGCGCTCATCGGCGGAATGCCCTTCAAGTCAAATCGTGCCAATGAGCGGCAATCCGCAGCCAATTCGCGCTCGCCCTGCACTACGTGAATGGCAACATTCGTCTGCCCATCGACGCCCGTAGTGAAGTGCTCGGTGGCCGACGCGGGAATCGTCGAGTTGCGTTGAATGATGCGCGCCACGGTACCGCCGAGCGCTTCAATGCCAAGCGAGAGCGGCGTCACATCCAGCAGCAACATCTCTTCAGTCGTCTTCGACGCACCGGCCAGGATGTCCGCCTGCACCGCGGCACCCAGAGCAACAACTTCATCAGGATTGAGCTCGTTGTGCGGCTTCTTTCCGCGTGCTGCCAAATGAAAGAGGTCATCGACCAACTGACGCACTGCCGGAATTCTTGTGGACCCGCCAACCAGCACCACCTCATCGATTTGCTCGGGCGTTAATCCGGCGTCGGTAAGTGCCTGTTTGCATGGCCCTGCCGTGCGGTCGAGCACAGGTTTGATCAATTGTTCAAATACGTCGCGCGGAATCTCGCGCTGGTAGCGATCTCCATTTGGCAGCTCTATATCGAATCGCGCCGATGCTTCAGTTGACAAGCTAATCTTCGCGTCGATAGCCGCTTTACGCAGGCCCTGCACTGCACTGGGATGCGCGCGCAAATCAACGCCGTGCTCAGAGTGAATCTCGTCGAGCGCAACCGCGGTGAGCAGGTTGTCGATGTCGTCGCCGCCAAGATGCGTGTCTCCATTGGTGGATTGCACCTCGAAGATGCCGTCGCGCAGCTTCAAGATCGAAATATCAAACGTGCCGCCGCCTAAATCATAAACAGCAATTGTGCCCACGTTGGTGCGATCGAGGCCGTAAGCAAGCGCGGCAGCGGTCGGCTCGTTCACCAGGCGCAGTACTTCGAGCCCTGCCATTCGTCCAGCATCTTTAGTGGCCTGCCGCTGCGCATCGTTGAAGTAGGCAGGCACAGTGATCACCGCCTGCGTTACAGGCTCACCAAAGAATCGCTCTGCATTACGCTTGAGTTGACGCAGAATGTAAGCCGAAATTTCAGGCGGTGTGAAGCGCAACTCGCCGAGTTGAATGCGCGGTACCTCGCCCGCTTCAATATCATCCGCAAGGCGGAAAGGAAACAGATCTAATTCGCTCTGCACTTCGTCAATGCTGCGGCCCATCAGCCTTTTAACGGAATAGATGACACGCTCAGGAGTCTCAACGAGCGCCTTCCGGGCGCTATTGCCAACCGTGACCGACGGCCGTCCGCCATCCGCAGGAACGGGATCAAGCGCCACCACCGACGGCACCAGGCTCAGGCCATCCACGCCCGGAATAACGACGGGAGCATCTCCCTGCATATATGCGACCAGGGAGTTGGTGGTTCCCAAATCGATTCCTACTACGCGTCCTTCCGCCATGCTTTTCTTTTAAGCTCCCAAAGTCTCGGTCACATCGCGGACCAGATTGCTGAGATAGCGACGCCGATCAAGCAGCGATACCATCGTTTTTTGTGCAGCGGCGCGCTTAGCTGTGTCTCCTGCATCCCACGCCTGCCACTGCGCGCGCAAATCCTGGTCTACGTCATCGAGGAGACCATCGAATTTCCTCTTCGCCTTTTCAAGGCTCGTTTGCAATTCCAGATCGGCCTCGCCCATTTTGCGCGCCATGCGCATTTCTTCTAGTTGCATGTTCAGGTCAAAGACTTCTTCGAGCAAGTCTGCAGGCACGCGCGAAGGATCCTTGCGATCTTTACCGCTATGTTCTTCGCCAATCTCCGCACCATTCAACTTGAGCAGGTAAGCCGTGCGATGAATCGGATCCTTCAGTGTGCGGTACGCGTCGTTCAGCAGCGCTGTGTCTGCAAGGCTCCACTGCTTTTCATTTTCTTTTGCACGTGCGAAACGGTCCGGATGCAGCTTTCGACTCAGTTTGTGAAACTCGTGCTCCAACTCCCCAAGATCGATGTCCAGACGTGGCACAATTCCAAACACTGAGAAATAATCGCCTCCCGGAGGAGGCTGAATCTTGCTGCAGTGCGGACAGAATAATGTCGCATCGTTGTGCGCGACGGAACATGACCAGCACGCAACCGGTACTGCGGAATCGAGAACTTTCAACATGATTGGCTCCAACGATCGGCCTACGAAAATGACGAACCGCAGCCGCAGGAGCGCGTGGAGTTGGGATTAATAAAGTTGAAGCCCTGCCGCATCAATGTCTCTTCGTAATCTAAGGTCATACCGTGCAGGTAGACGAACGACTTGGGGTCGACGAATACGCGCACACCATCGAAATTGTAGATACGGTCACGCTCCCGCGGCCGTGTATCAAACTTGATCGAATACGAAAGCCCGGAGCAACCGCCGCCCATCACGCCCAGGCGCAGCCCGCCCTCTTCTGGCGAAACGCCTTCCTTCGCCATGGCGATGCGCACGCGCTTAATCGCCTTTTCGGTCAGTTGCAGCCCTTGCGCAGGCGCAGAACCGGCGACCGCTGTTTGCGGTTGCGCCGATAGGCCCTGCGCCGGCTTCGCTTCGATTGAGACCATGTCCGACATAGTTGCCTTTCCCCGAGGCTCTTGCTGGCCCCCTGCTCAAGCAGGGGGCTCGGCTAATCACCGCACAGACTAGTGGGCTGCTGCGGCCGTCGCTGTTGCGGGTTCCGCGACCCCATTCTTCTTTTTCCAGTCACCAATCGCGGCGCGAATTGCGTCCTCAGCCAACACTGAGCAGTGAATCTTCACTGGCGGCAGCGACAGTTCTTTCACGATATCGGTGTTCTTGATAGCGAGCGCGTCCTCAACCGTGCGTCCCTTGATCCACTCAGTCGCGAGTGAAGAACTGGCAATGGCCGATCCGCAGCCGAAGGTCTTGAACTTCGCTTCTTCGATAACCTGCGTCTCAGGGTTCACGCGAATCTGCAGGCGCATAACGTCCCCGCACTCCGGCGCGCCGACCAGCCCAGTGCCCACTTCGGTCGATGCCTTATCAAGTTGGCCCACGTTGCGCGGATTGTTGTAGTGATCGATAACCTTATCGCTGTATGCCATGGTTTAAATCCTCCTGCGGGGGAAGCCGCAAAACCGCTTATTTGATTCGGCAGGCGCACCCACCGATGCTTAACTCGACGCCTTAGTGCGCCGCCCACTGAATCTTGGTCAAATCGATGCCATCTTTGACCATCTCGTATAGCGGTGAAAGCTCGCGCAATTTCTTCACTATGTCAATGACCTTGGTGGCCACATAGTCCACTTCAGCCTGCGTGTTAAAGCGGCCTAACCCGAATCGAATCGAGCTGTGCGCCACATCGTCCCCCAACCCCAGCGCCTTCAAAACATACGAAGGTTCCAGTGTCGCCGAGGTACAGGCGGAGCCGCTCGAGACGGCGACATCGTTGATGCCCATCAGCAACGACTCGCCCTCTACGTACACAAAGCTTACGTTGAGATTGCCGGGCAAACGGTGCTCCATCGAGCCGTTCACATGAATGTAGTCGAGTTCCGATTGAAGTTTGTTGTTCAACCGATCACGCAATCCGCGCAGATACGCTGACTCGTTTTCCATCTCACTCTGCGCGATTTCGCAGGCCTTACCCAGGCCCACGATGCCTGGTACATTCAGAGTACCCGACCGCATGCCGCGCTCGTGCCCGCCACCGTCGATCTGCGCAGCGATTTGCACACGAGGATTGCGACGCCGAACATACAGCGCGCCAACGCCCTTGGGCCCGTAAATTTTGTGCGCGGTCAGTGAAAGCACGTCGATGTTGTCGGCGATCACGTTGAGCGGGACTTTGCCGACGGCCTGCACTGCATCGGTATGGAAAATGACGTTCTTTTCGTGGCAAAGTTTGCCGATTTCGCGGATGGGCTGCAGCACGCCAATCTCGTTATTCGCCGCCATGATCGATACCAGAATGGTCTTGTCATCCATGGCGCGCTTCAGGTCTTCGAGGTCGATGAGCCCGTCGGCCTTCACAGGAAGATACGTGACGCGATAGCCGTATTTCTCGAGGCGCTTGCAGGTGTCGAGCACAGCCTTGTGCTCGGTGACCTGCGTGATGATATGGTTGCCGCGCTCGCGGTACATCTCAGCGATACCTTTGATTGCCAGATTGTTCGATTCAGTCGCGCCCGAGGTGAAAATGATCTCCTTGGCAGTTGCGCCGATAA
Organism: Acidobacteriaceae bacterium; assembly: GCA_025350325.1. Lineage (GTDB taxonomy): Bacteria > Acidobacteriota > Terriglobia > Terriglobales > Acidobacteriaceae > Telmatobacter. Next base: position 3,498 of record JANXYB010000034.1, on the reverse strand, counting down.
GTTTAGCAATCTGCTCGCGCGCCGTCTCCACGGCCTGCTCCGCTTCCCACCCAAAGGAATGATTGCGGCTTGCCGCATTCCCAAATTTGTTAGTGAAGTAGGGCAGCATCGCTTCCAGCACCCGGGAATCCATGGGGCTGGTAGCATGATTGTCCATATAAATCGGCAAATTTACGCCTGCCGGCACCTCTACTTGGCTCGTCACTGTGCTCATTTTTACTCTCCATCCTGTGTTGCTGCCGCACGCCGCGCGCGAAGCAAGTCTCTTAAGTAAGCGTTACTGAAACGAGTGCCCTCGATTCGTGAGCAGCACCTTGATCCTGCAGATCCTGAATACTGATGCTTTTGAGCACTCCGGCGATGGTTTCATTGACCCGCGCCAGCGGCTCCTTGATAGTGCAATTCGGCGTCAAATCACAACTTTTGGTGCCTTTAGTGCATGAAGTGATAAAGAATGGCCCATCGATGGCGTGAATGACTTCATAAGCCGAGATCTCGCGCGGATGCCTCGATAGCGCATAGCCGCCGTTCATTCCGGCGTGAGAACGCAGCAGGCCTGTCTTAGTGAGTTGCTGCAGGATCTTGGCCAGCAATTGGGCGGGGATTCCATAAGCGTCTGCGATATCTTTCGCGCTCAAGGCAGCGGCGTCTGGTCGCTCGGCTAGGTACTTGAGCGCCATCAATCCGTAATCGGCCTTCTTGGTAAGCTTGAGCATAAATATCCGACTTCTTTGGTCCGCATTCAGTATACGACTGAAAGTGTCGGGATTCAAGACTCTTTCGTCTTTCGATTGAACTAGCCGCTCCAATTCGAGCTGCCTGACGAATTTAACCAGAAAGCGGTTTGAAATCGCTGCAAAGGTCGCTACAATCTGCGGAAAGTAGCATCTAATCCTGCACCGACAAACACGATGGCCACCGCCTGCAAACACCCAAGAGTACGTATAGTCTCCCGACACGAAGACACGGAATATGTCGAGTGCCTGGAATGTGGCGACGTCTTTGACGCCGATGAATTTCACGATATGGAGATCGAGGAGTCCGCCGAGGTAGCCAAACAAGCTGACGACGAATAATCCGCTTCCGAGCTGGCCAGGCCCGCGTGAGTCCGCCTCACTTGGTGCCGGAACCATTAGCCAGTGCTGTCGCCCGGTGAGACGCGACCCACGAATAATGCAAGCCTGACGCCACGGTCAGAGCCATCGTCGCGTCCAGCGCAATTTGGCGCCAAATAACCACCCAGGGGGCCGGAGTAAGTTCATGCAGCAGGACCACCGCAACCGCCATTACCTGCGCAAAGGTGTTAGCCTTTCCAAATAAGCTGGGGCCAAACTCGCGGCGCCCGGTCGCAGCGTACAAGATGGCTGCTACCGATAGAATGCCCACATCCCTGCCAAACACCAGGACTGTGACCGTGGTCGGTATCAATCCCTTATGCATGAGGACCAGGAACAGGGTGCTCAGCAAAAGTTTGTCGGCTACCGGGTCAAGGTACTGGCCAAGCTGGGTTCGCAAATGGAGGGCTCGAGCCAAGAGTCCGTCGAGCGCGTCGGTCAGTCCAGCGACCACAAAGAGCACAAAGCTGAGTTCAAACCGGTCTTGAAGAATCGCCGCAACCAGGAACGGAGCCAGGCAGATACGCAGCAGGGTGAGAAGATTGGGCGCATTGCGGAGAGGGTTCAACCGCACGGTCGGCTCGTCTGTCATGACTCGTTCACTGCCAATCTGCGAAATGCAACCTGCCGGACGAGTGCAACCTGCTAGCTCAAAATAGCCCGTGCGGACACAAACGACCGGAACCATTGATCGCCCAGCCGGGTCCAGCGCCCGTGGCTGATAGTACAGTATGGCGCAGGCGCCTTGACACCCTTCTTTCTCCGCACTGATCCTGATAGACTACTCGAGGTGGCCCCATAGGCGCGTAGCTCAGTTGGTTAGAGCGCTTCCTTGACACGGAAGAGGTCGCTGGTTCGAATCCAGTCGTGCCTACCATATTTATCAACAACTTAGATGGAAGGTTCTGAGTTTCTCGCCTGCAAAACATCGCCTGCCTCCGTTTTTCGCGGTCCCTATTCCTAGTTGACGGTTTGCGGTCCCTGCTGCATCGCTCTCATCATCGAGTCCTGAGCGGCCATCATCGACGAATTCACCTGATGAGCGTACAGCCCGAGCGTTGTCTTGACGTTCGAGTGGCGTAGAAGCCCTTGGACCGTCTTGACGTCCGCTCCTTGATTCACCAACCAACTCGCCAATCCGTGCCGGAAGTTGTGGAAGCCGAACCGCTGCCCCTTCCTGAGCTTTACCCCCGCCGCAATCGCTGCCGGACGAAGATGGTCCCAAGTCAGAACGCTGCTCGACCTCGGAGTTTTCCCTTTGCTCCTTGCGCTGGCAAAGACCCAATCGTTAGGCCGTCCGTATACCGTCTCCCGCTGCCAGTCCACGATGAACTTGGCCAGCAGGTCGGTGAGAGGTACGGGAGCCTCGGAATCCTCCGTTTTCATTTTCTCCACGATTGTGTCGCTCACCCAGACCCGGCGGAGGTTGATTTGCTTGTTCTGGTAGTCAATATCCTCCCATTTCAAGCCCATCGCCTCGCTGATGCGTATGCCGGTTGCCGCCACGAGAATTGTCAGGGTCAATTCAAAACCCGACAAGTGCTCGAAGATTCTGGCGGCTGTCGCAGGGTCAAGCACTATTGGCTTGTAGTTGGACTTCGCCGATTGTTCAACCCACTTGACCGGATTTGACGAGTCGTTGCGCGGCACAATCCCGTACTTCTGCGCCTGCGTGTAGACGATGGACATGATGCGACGGATTTTGTCCTTCGTCGGATTCGAGCGCTGGAACGAACCCAGCCAGTTTTCAATTTCGAGGGGCTGAATGTCCAGTGCGGCGCACTTCCCCCAGCGGGGACTCAGGTAATCGTCAAGGTAGTGCGTGACGGTGTATTGGGTTGTCACCGCCAGCTTCTTCATCCCGTTCTGCATATAGCTGGCGGCAAGATCACCGAAGGTTAAGCAACCAGTGCGGATTGCGCTCTGGTCTAGTTGCGGTTTCATGTGCCGCCGGTCAATCTCAAGCCATGCGTCTTTTTCACGCGGGAAGTTTGCAACCGGACCCACCACGCAGGTGTGTTCGGCCTTCTTCCCGTTCTCAGGCTTGATGACGTACCAGTGAAACACCCAGACGGTTCCTTTCTTCTTCCGTTCTTGCTTGGTAATCCATCCCGTTTGCGCCATTTCAGATCGTCTCCTTCTTGGCGCTGGAGACTGCCTGAATTCGATTATTCGCCAATCCGCCATCGATGGAAACAGGTTCTCCCGCCGGCAAATGGCTGGACCTCTGGCCCCATCGAATTCCCACAGAATTCAGCAAGTCTCTACCTTCGAGCCGCAATTGCCCGGCAAATTTCGGTTAATCGGAAACGCCATGTACGCCGCGCTCCTACTCCAAGCGGATAGGCCGGAATCTGGCCTGCACGGGCCATCTCAAGCACGC
>JANXYB010000026.1 GCA_025350325.1 Acidobacteriaceae bacterium | reverse complement strand
GGGGTAAGCACTCGGAAATTGCGGACGCAATACGATCTGAAGTTATTTTTATCTTTGCCCAAATAAAAAGAGACACCTAAGAAGTCTCCAAAAATTCCACGCTCTGTTCAAGTGGAATGAAATCGTCGAACTATTGACCGTCAGATTACTTCAAGCAAAACCGCGATGTCACGTTCTCTGTATCAAATAGTGAGAAATCAAATAGTGAGAAGTATGTTTGCCATAGAATTTGCGAAGTCCAGTTTTGCTGGCATGTGCCGGCGTCGACCCACGAAGAGTGAAGAGAAAAGGAGAAGACATTGATCATCAAACGTAATGGATCACAGGCTTCCAGCACGGGTAATCCCGAATGGTTTACCGGAACGGTGCGGCTTGATCAGCCGTTCCAGGCAGAGCAGCCAGCACGTGCCGGCGGTGCGACGGTAAGCTTCGAGCCGGGCGCACGAACTGCCTGGCACACGCATCCGCTTGGCCAGACACTTATCGTCACCTTTGGTCTCGGCTGGGCACAGCGCGAGGGCGGTCCAGTTGAACAGATCTGCCCAGGAGACGTAGTCCTCTTCGCCCCAGGTGAAAAGCACTGGCATGGAGCTAGTCCGTCAACGGCCATGACGCATATCGCTGTTGCCGAGAAGCTGGACGGAAAATCGGTTGACTGGATGGAGCATGTAACTGACGCTCAGTATCACAAGTAGGCTGGATAGCAACCTAGGCTAAACAGCAACTTCGGCGCGTTCTGCTAGAACTTTTGCGCTGGACGCGTCCCCCTGGTGTTTCCCGGTTCGGTAGATTGTTGTAGTGCGCGCAAAAAACGAGGTCGGATGGCTGGAAAAGGCCACGACGGAAAATAAGTTTCACAAGAATCGCGTCCGGCATAAAAGGGTCTAAGTCGCCCGTCTCTCCTCTCAGGGTTTGTTGCCGCTGGCCTCACTGCCACCGCCGCACCGGTGCTGGCAACGGTTACTTGTTGTCGGTGCCACGGGAAGCAAATCGCGCAAAGATTGCGAGCATCTTTGTCGGACACCCGACAATCGCAAGTGACTGACATCTGATGAAGGTTGTCAAAGGGAAATACAGCGAGGGCTGGCGGAGAGCGGGGGATTTTTCAAACTGAAATAGAAATCATCAATAGGCATAGGAGTTCCAGAATTCAAAAACCGCCGTGAAAAGATTATGGTAAGGGTTCTAAAAGGAGATGGTCGTCGAATCGTGTTGCGCAACGCACCCAGTAGTCCGACATGGATTTCAGGGGACAAATTATGTATTTGCGTGCGCTCTGAAAGCCCTTCGAAGGCGCCACCGGCATGCTTCACGAGGAGTAAAACTCAATGCAGCAAGTAGAACCAGATGACACCGAACTTTCCGTGCGGATCGCCAGCATGACTACAGCCGCGGTCTTTCTGGTCGCCACAATGCTTGCTGCTTATCGATATATTGGCTGGCCGCCAGTCATCATCGTAGGCGGTTCCGGCACCGCTGCTTTCGCGTTGTGGAGTCTGACATACCTACGCCGCCCCTTGATGCCCGAAATCGTTCTGCCACCGTTTCTGCTCACGGTCGCCGCGCTCGAAGTACACATGATTGAGGAATACCTCACCAGGTTTGGGCCAGCAATGAGCCGCCTATTTAACATCAGCTGGAGTGAGCACTCCTTTCTGATGATCTTCGCTTTCATCGGGCCGATACTCTACACCCTTACGGCACTTGGACTCTTTCGGCAGGTTCCCCTCGCTGGCTTTCTCATGTGCTTCATCTTCATCGGTCCTGGAATAGCCGAATTTACTCACTTCATATTTCCGGCTCTTCGGCCAGATGTGCAGCCCACCGTCGCCGGATCAGTTCAGGCCGTAGTGGGCGTGGCCAGCTCATGCAGAACCTCCCGAATTTTTGGGTGCATGTCACAGGACGTTATTACTTTCCCGGAATGTACACCGCAATCTTGCCCATGATTCCCGGCATCTACGGCATCCGAAAGTTACTTATCGGGGTGCATAACGTCCCGAAAAAATCGATTTCAGGATTGAGCGGTGCGGGGCCTTGGCGCGGGTGAGGGCATCTGCCTGAACAGGACCGAAGCCCGGAACCCGCTAGCGGGAACAGTGTTCTTCAAACGGCTGGCAGAAATCCGTAATCGCTTATTCGAAAATCAATGGCATCGCGCGAGCGGTTGAATCTGGTTGTGGCTACCCCCGCTCTCTGGAACATCGTCTATCTCGAAGGCGCGCAACAGAATAGATGGCAAATCATGGCAGTTCGATCCTGCCTTGCTCGAGGAGTCCGTGGGCCTCGCACACGGATTCACAATCGGGTTACTCATAAGGTGCTGGACACGTTCAAAAGCTCCTGAGGACCACACATGAAGCTAACGGGTTTCGGTTTGGGCTCTTCTCCGCACGTACATCCTCTCCTGCAGCTTTCTCATCCACCTAAGAGAACCGAAAAGAGGAAACGCTCCATGTCCGAGCACCACGACGCTCCTGCAGCCCACGAACCTCACGCTCGCCAAGAAGATCAGATCGCAGGCCCTCACGACCCAAAAGAGATTAGTCCCAAGATGGCCTCAGACATCGCCTACTGGTCCAAGGAATTCGGGATAACCGGCAACCAACTCCACGAGTGCATTCGCGTCCACGGCACCCAAGTGGACAAGGTCCGCGCCGCGCTTCGCTCCAACAAGAGCAAGTAACTTCCGCTTTCCTCGGTTCGACTCCGCCAAAGCGTTGGAGCACACAATCAAGCGACACAAACCTGTTGGCTGACTTCACACCACGCCGCGGCCGAAGGCGTTCGAGCGCACCCGCTCAACCTCCCGTTAAGAACATTTTCTCTGCGCGAATAAAGAGTAGTCTGGCGGCCGCTCTGAACGGCTTGGAGGCGGTATCCGTCGAGCTTGATCTCGTAACTCCATTGCGGCTCTTCGGGCAAGCTTGAGACGGGCAAGCACTCCATCGCCTCGATGAATCCTGCGGGACGTTTCTTAAGTGGAGTCGTCTTCGGCATCTTTGGACGTTTTGACGAACAACCGGCTCGGTTGCCTGGCCCTCTTAACCTCTGCTGCTTGGAACAGAGCACGACGGCGAACGACTGGAGCCAATGGACCTGTGCGTCTTTCCATCCGTCCCAGATGCCCGCAAACGCGAAGGGGCTCCCATTCACCAGTTCGAAAGCATACGGCTGCTTCGGCGCCTTGCCTGCTAACGAACTTATGGCGCGGATACATCCTCGCATGCCTGTCCTACTACATCCGCGGGACTATCGGGTCTTTACCCTTAGCGCGCATTTGTAGTTAGGTCCCGGATCGGGCATAGCGGTCAAATCCTGTCCGGCGCACGACCTAGACGAGATTCTGCGCCGGTCGGAGTCGGCGTACAAAATTCCGGTTCTTCTTGATCCTGAACATCTCCGTTCGGCAAAACCTTCATGTCCCGCACATCCATGTAACGCACTGCATAGTTCTGCGCCGCACTGAAACTGCCTGACGTCGCGATGAGCGAGATCAGACCCGATTGCGCAGCCTGCCGTTTTGGAGACGTCGATAGTAGCCACAAGGCGATGAGCCTCCGCGGGCTGCGCTAAAGTCATGCTCGCCCGTTGAAATGTAGGAGCTCATATTGGGTCTGCACCCGACAACAAGAATCAGCCCCTGCCGCATCAGCGATGACTCGGATACTCAGAAAAAATCTTCTCGAAAGACTGGTAAGGTAGCGCGCCTATCACTTCCTCTCCTTCGACGTACCCGTCGGACGTTGGACCTATGACAAACGAAGGTGTTCCGGTGATTCCCGCCGCATTGGCTTCATCGGCATCCGCGCGAATGCTGGTCGAAAAGGCTTGCTTCTCAACGCATGCATGAAAGCGTGGCTGGTCTAGACCAAGTTGCGCCCCAATCCCAACAATGGCTTCGGGCGCCAGATTGTCGGCATGCGCAATCAGTGCGTCGCGCATTTCCCAATACTTGTTTTGTTCTCCCGCACAGCGTGCAGCTTCAGCCGCCGGTAATGCATTCGGATGAAAATCCAGTGGGAGATCGCGACTCACGAAGCGGACTTTGCCTGTATCGATATAGTCCTTCTTCAATCGCGCAAACACAGTGCTGTGAAACTGCCGACAAAAGGGACATTGATAATCCGCAAATTCTACAATCGTAATTGGCGCATCGTTTCGCCCCATCTTAAACCCAACCGTCGAAACTTTTGCCCTTTCTGCCGCGGCCTGCGCAGTGAAAGGAACGGCCGCTGCCGCTATCGCTCCCTTCTGCCCTTGCTGTTGTTGTCTTTCGAGCAGCACGCGTTCCACCTCCGGGTCGCTACCGGCCTCCGGCTCGGTGCTGGTGAACGACGAGTTGGTCTGGCCGACCGAGGAACACCTCGGACGGGCGGTACCGGCGAAGTTCGCCGCAGAGGGGGCACGTGACGGCGACCGACTGAAACGGCGACTGACAAGAGTATGAGCCGTGTAGTGAACCGGACGGTTCTCGATGCCTAAATTTAGCTCGATTTAGCTCGAAAAATGGGTTGAACAGGGGGCAAAACGGGGTATTAGGGAGAATAGAGAGACTCTTGCGAATCCCTTTAAGATGCTGGTTTTGCAAGTGTTTGTTTAATCGAAAGGAATTTGCTTGACTCTCTGGCGGAGAGAGGGGGATTCGCTTTTAGATGTCCAAAAACCCTTGTTATTATGGATCGTTGGTTATATTATTGATCGATGCTAAGACAATGCTAAGACGAAAGAGGCTTAGGCATGGATTCTGTGTCGATAGTGTGGCGAGCGAAGACTGATGCGGGGTGGAGGTATTTTCCCGTCATCATGGGGCGTAACGGGCGTATCCGCAAAGGATTCGTCAAGGTTGACGGCAAGGAAGTCAGCTACCCGGATGGACACTTTGAGGTCCGATATTACGAGGGTCGAAAGACAAAGTACAAAAACGTAGGGACGGACGCGACTGAGGCAGTGAACGAGTGCAATCGGATGCAGCATCTTTCGGATGCCAGAGACTCGGCGGCCTCTGCTGGCGTATCCATCGTTGAGCCGGTCGCTGGGAAGACCATCAAGGCCGAAGCCGCTCGATGGGTCAAGGACACGGAAGATCGAGGCGCAATGGAAGCCGCCCAAGTGAACCGGACGGCATTAGCTGCGTTTCAGCTAGCGAACCCTCGTCTAGCGTTCTTAGATGAGATCACGGCAGATTCAGCAGTAGCCTTCTGGATTTTTCTGCGTAAGCAGGGCAAGTCCGATAGGACCGTATACAACGCGCACATGAGGCTGACAGGGTTCCTGAGATTTGCCGGGGTTGATTACAAGGCGTGGCGGTTGAGTGCGCCAAAATATGAAAAGAAGCTTCCTAACATGTACAACCCAGATGAGATTGAACGGATGCTGGCAGCGTGTAAACGAGAATATAACCGAGTCCTCATAACCATGTTGGTGAAGACTGGCCTACGCGATCAGGAATTGATGCACCTCTGCTGGACTGACGTGGACCTAGTTCAAGGCAAGCTGCGGGTTGCCGCAAAGCCAGAATACAACTGGATGATTAAGGACTACGAGCAGCGCGACATCTTGCTGCCCCCTGCGCTAGTCGAGTTGCTTAACGGTTGGCGCAAGTCCAATCCACACACGAAGCTGGTAGTTGGTACTATCAACGACAAGCCAAACAAGAAGTTTCTTCCCGCGGTGAAGTCCATCGCCAAGAAGGCTGAGGTCTTGAACGCAACCTTGCACAGGTTCAGGCGCACTTATGGCACAACTTTGCTGCATGGTGGAATGGACTTACGGACGGTGCAAATGCTGCTGGGGCATAACGACATCGAAAGCACGATGCGTTATCTATCTCCGGCTACTGGAGACGAGGTGCGGAGGAAGATCAACGCGATTCTCTAAGACGCATAGGGGCAGATCGGCTCTGCCCCGTTGTCTTTCTAGGCGGCTTTTCCCATCGCCTTATTCTCTAGCCAGTCTGCGGTGACGACTGGATCGAACTTTATCGACCCGCCGAAGCGGTAGCAAGGTAT
>JANXYB010000017.1 GCA_025350325.1 Acidobacteriaceae bacterium | reverse complement strand
TCTGGCGGAGAGAGGGGGATTCGAACCCCCGATAGAGCTTTTGACCCTATAACGGTTTAGCAAACCGCCGCCTTCAGCCACTCGGCCATCTCTCCGTGCTTGTGTCGGATTATACCGGAAACTTACCCTGGAGACAGGAATAGCAACCGGCTCTCAGGTCATCGCGGCCCGCCCTCAGGCAATCCAAACCGACGACGGCAGCGCTCCAGCCGCCCTTTCCTTTGCACTCACCCCGCCCAGCCCTGGAACTCGCGCCGCCCGCGTCCCTCTCCGACGCCTCAGTCTCCCTGATCAATCTCGCCTCTATGCCCACCGTTCCATCGCATCCAACCCACCAGCGCCTCTTGTTCACCCGCAAGGTCCATCACACGCCAAAATCGAGCCCCTCAAGTTTCCAGCGGTACGCCCCACAAATCTTGTTAGATTCACACGTATGCAGCTTGCCTTCAAACCGGTGCGGCGAAAAATGCGTCTCCTGCCGCTCATCGCCGCCACCTACTTCATGGTGTCCGGCGGCCCCTACGGCATTGAAGACATACTTGGCGGCGCCGGTTTTGCCCGCGCCATCATCATTCTGCTTTTGCTTCCGTTTCTCTGGTCGCTCCCTACCGCGCTCATGATTGGCGAACTGGCCAGCGCTCTACCCCAAGAGGGCGGCTTCTACGCCTGGGTGCGGCGCGCTCTCGGCCCCTTCTGGGGATATCAAGAAGGCTGGCTGTCTCTTTCCGCCAGCATTTTCGACATGGCCATTTACCCGGCCATTTTCGTGCTCTACCTCGGCAAGTTCAGCCCCGCACTCACCGCCGATGGGCGCGGATACGCCTGGTCTCTCGCCGTCGTGCTCCTCTGCTGCATCTGGAACCTTCGCGGCGCACCGGCCGTCGGTCAAGGCTCCATTGGCATGTTCGTCCTCCTCCTCGCCCCTTTCGCTGTTTTCATGGTCCTGGCCCTTCGCCACAGCATCTCCGCCCATCCCGCTGTCCAGTGGAGCCAGCCCGTCTCCGCGTCAGCCTTCTCTACCGCTGTCCTCGTCGCGATGTGGAATTACATGGGATGGGACAACGCCTCGACCGTCGCCCAGGAAGTCGAAAACCCCCAGCGCAACTACCCCCGCGCCATGATCGGCGCCACTATTCTTGTCGCCGTCACCTACGTCTTGCCGCTCATCGCCATGGCCTTTACAGGATTGTCGATCGCCAAATTCTCTACCGGCGACTGGGTCAACGCGGCCACTTCTGTCGGCGGCCGCTGGCTCGGCGTGGCCATCGTCGCCGGCGGCGCTATCACCGGAATCGGCATGTTCAACGCCCTCGTGATGAGCTATTCGCGCCTCCCCATGGCCATGGCAGACGACGGCATGCTGCCCAAAATCGTCGCCCGCCGCAACCGCCGCAACGTACCCTGGGTAAGCGTTATGTTCTGCGGCCTCGCCTGGGCTCTCGCCCTCAAGCTTCCCTTTGAACGCCTCATCTCCATCGACCTCATCCTTTACGGATCGAGCCTGCTCCTCGAGTTCGTCGCCCTCGTGGTCCTGCGTTTTCGCGAACCCGATCTGCCTCGCCCCTTCAAGGCCGGCAATCTCGCCTTCGCCTGCTCTCTGGGAGTGGGCCCCGCCGCCCTCATCGGCTACGCCCTCTACGCCTCGCGCGCTGAAAAGCTCACCGCCTCATCCTCAGCTCTGGCCTTTGCTGCCGCCGTCGGCCTCCTCGGGCCGATTCTTTACTGGCTCACCGCCGCGCCCCTCGCCCGCCGACGCCTCGCCTCCGCCTCCGCCACCGAAGATTTAGTGGGTCGGCACCTTCATTCGAAGTAGATCCACTGAATGGATCGCCGGCCGGGTATCGGGTGCCCCATGTCTCGATTCTGAGACATGGGGGTAGCACATGTGGAAGGCCGACCGGGCTTGTTCCTTATCAGCCGTGCGCTTGTCTTCACTCAACGTTGAGCAGGTCGCACTGATCTTCGCAAAAAAGCCGCGCCCCATCAAGCACGGCTTCGCCACCAACCCGGCAACCTACTTCCCCGTCTTCACCTTCACCGGAGCCTTCACCTTATTATCTTCAAATTGCTTCGCCGCCAAGATCACGCGATCGCGCGCATACGCCGCATCATGCCATCCCTTGATCTCGACGCGCTTGCCTTCAAGATCCTTATAGATTGAGAAAAAGTGCGTAATCTCCTTCAACATGTGCGGATAAATATCCGTAAAGTTCCACACATTCGTATACCGCGGATTATTCTTGCCTACCGCCAGCACCTTCTCGTCGAGCACGCCCTGGTCCATCATTTCGAGCAGCCCGATCGGCCGCACCTCCTGCACGCACCCGGGAAAGCTCGCATTCGGCACCAGCACCAGCACGTCCAGCGGGTCGCCATCGTCGCTCAGCGTTGAAGGGATAAATCCATAATCGCCCGGGTAGTGCACCGGGGAGTGCAGGTTGCGGTCCAGTTTGAATACATGCAACTGCTTGTCATATTCAAATTTGTTCGTCCCGTCTTTCGGAATCTCGATGACTGCTCGAAACACCTCGGGAGAGCGTTCACCAATCGGCAACTCCAGATAATTAACCATCTCTATATCCTCTCGGGGTTATGTGCGGCGCGTGGAACTACTATAATCGCGGATAATGAAGGCGCATGTCTATGTCACGCTGAAGACTTCGGTACTCGACCCGCAGGGCCAGACCATCCAGAATGCCTTACGCAAAATAGGCTTCACCGATGTCACGGCTGTCCGCCAGGGCAAATATTTCGCTCTTTCGCTGGCCGACGGCCTCTCGCAGGACTCAGCCCGCACCGCCGTCGAACGCATCGCCCGCGAAGTCCTCACCAATCCCGTCATCGAAGAATTCACCTACCGCATCGAAGATTAGCGCAATCTCCATCGAGGATTGGCGCCCGCTCCGAGTGCCACCTCAACCCCTCGCCTGTCATATTGGGTAGCAGCGCCCTTGTTTTGGCTGTCATCCTGGGCGCAGCATACCTTTAAGCCTGTCATCGTGAGCGCAGAAGATATCAAAGCCTGTCATCCTGAGCAAAGCATGTGTAAAAGCTTGTCATCCTGAGCGAAGCGCAGCGGAGTCGAAGGACCTGCGGTTGCTTTTAGCGATTCTCGCTAGGGTGCCGTCCATCGCAGCAGCATGTTTACCCTTTGACATCCTGAGTGCAACGGCAGCCGCAAGCCGGCTGAGCGCCTCAAGCGGACTTAAATCGCTTTTAGCAATCCATGCGATCGGTAGCACGTTTCAAATCAGCAGGCTCGTAGTCGTACCAATCCCTGCTCAGGTCAACCCATGCAGAATTCATCTTCTCGATCAGCACGATCTTCTTCTCGCGTCTCCATCCCTTCAACTGCTTCTCGCGTGCGATCGCTTTCGCGACTTCCTGGTAGCTTTCAAACCAGACCAGCCGGTGGCAGTTATACCGCTCACTGAATCCCGCGTACACTTTCCACTTATGCTCAAAGACGCGCTTGTGCAGGTCCCCTGTCACGCCGATATAGAGCGTGTGACTGCAACTAGCAACAATGTAAGCGCAGTAGTCCCGCTCTTCCATGCCGGCGATCATACGGCAAGCAGAACTGGCCGCGCGATGATGGAGAAGACACCCGCAAATCCCGTTCTGTTGCTCGACCGCACTGGACCAGGACCGGCAACAAACCAGTACTGCTCAACACGCAAATCTAAGCCGGTCATCCTAAGCGCAAGCATATATTCAAGCCTGTCATCCTGAGCGCAACACATACTTGAGTCTCCCATCCAGAGCCGGGTGCCCCAGGTCTCGCTTTGAGACCTGGGAAACGATGGACCATCAGTCCATTGCAGATAATTCCCCTCCCCCGGCGCACAATCTATCCATGACCTTCTTCCAATCACATCTCCTTAAGACGTCGACAACAGCCATAACTCCTTTAGAATCAGATTTCTGCGAATAACTCCAATAGAATCAAATTTTTAGCCTCTACCACCCTCCGCAAACGCAAGAGAGCAAACCACTTCCATCCAGAAATAGGGGGGAGGGGGAGTACCCGTATATATATGCAATCCCGCCACAATGCGCATGACCTTGTGGCTGTCGCAATAGGGCCGTTGGGGCCGTCGCTCAGGCACGGGAAGAGCCTCATCTCAAAGGGAGACACTAGCCCCGGCCGCAGTTGAATCTTTCACGAGGACTGTGCGTGCTAACCTGAGCATTCACCTCGCTGGAGTGCTCGTTTGCAATCTGCAGCCTTTACGTTTGCCTTATTCGAATTTGTTCTGCTGATCTTTTCACTCAGTGTGCACGAGTGTTCGCATGCCTGGGTGGCCTCGCGATTGGGCGACCAGACGGCCCGGCTGCAGGGGCGGGTAACCCTCAATCCGATGTATCACGTCGATATGGTGGGCACGCTGCTGTTTCCGGCCATTGCGATCTTCGGCCCTTTCATCGGGCTGGGCATGTTCAGCGGAATGCTCATTGGCTGGGCCAAACCCACTCCCGTGATTCCGCGAAATTTTCGCAAGATCGTGCGCGATGAAAACCTGGTAACACTTGCCGGGCCGGCCTCGAATCTGCTGCTGGCAGTTGTGGCTTTGGTAGTGCTGCTGGTCGTGGTGCACACCGTACCCGACGGACGCGAGATCGTAAACTTCACCTTTCGCAGCCAACTGCTGCCGGGTGTGAACCCAACGGTGCAGGCCGTCGTACTGCTCGGCGTGGCGGGAATCGAAATCAACCTGTCGCTCTGTATCTTCAATCTGCTCCCGATTCCGCCGCTCGATGGCAGCCACCTGGTGCGCAACATGCTCCCCTACAACGCCGTGCAGGTCTACGACCGCATCCCGTTTTGGATGAGCTGGATGATCATGATTTTCTTCGGCGGCTTCATCATTCGCCTGCTGCTATTCCCGGCATTGGGCATGGTGCTGTACGTGCTCATGCACGGGT